>NZ_WJIE01000005.1:600000-851980 GCF_009649845.1 Polyangium spumosum | reverse complement strand
GGCGCGGGCGGCGCGGGCGGCGCATGCGGCGCGGGCGGCGGCGGCGCGGGCGACTGGGCCACGGGCGGCACGGCCTCGATGTCCGGCGATTATCCGGATCCGTTCACCGACGATCCGGGCGCGGCGTGCGCGCTCGTCTGCGGGATGACGCTCGGGCCTTGTTATGCCGAAACGATTGTCCGGAAAGACATCAGCGAGGGGACGCCCGGCCTGCCCATGCGTCTCGCACTGCGGGTCGTCGACGAGTCCTGCAAGCCCATCGATGGCGCGGAGGTCGATGTCTGGCACACGTCCGCGACGGGCCTCTATTCGGGCAACGACTCCGTGGCGATGTGCACGTTGAACGACGCCGAGGCCCTCGCGAAGCGCTGGTTCCGCGGCGTGCAGACCACCGACGCGAACGGCCGGGTCGATTTCGACTCCTGCTTCCCGGGCTGGTATTCGGGCCGGACGATCCACATCCACTTCACGGTGCGCGTGGGGGGAATGGAATACGTCACGTCCCAGCTCTTCTTCCCGGACGAGCTCGCCGACGAGATCATCGCGACGCAGCCCATTTACAAGGATCGGGGCGCGCGAGACACGACGAACGAGAACGACTCGGTGATCTCGGCGGAAGCCGCGCCCGATTACACGCTGAAGACCGAGAAGATGGCGGACGGCGCGTTGCTCGCCTGGAAGACCCTCGTCATTCGCTCTTCCCTCGCGGATACGTTGTGCCAGGCGCCCGGTGGAATGGGCGGCCCGGGCGGCCCGCCTCCGGGGCCCTGAGCCGAGCGACCGCCTGCCATTGTCGTCGCCCGAGCTGCCTCGCGCAGAGCGACCTCCTTGACACCGTCCGCGGGTGGCACCCTGCTTCCGCGCAGAAAAGGAGGGTTACCCCCATGATGCAACCTCCGGAAGGGCCGGTCGACAGGACCCGCATGACGGCGGCCGGGCTCGTCGACGACGTGGTGCGGAGAAACCGCGCTTGGTTTTTTGGGCTCGGCGCGGCGTTCATGGTGCTCGGCGTTCTCTTGATTCTCATGCCGCTGCTCGCCTCGCTGCTCACCGCGCTCGTGATCGGCTGGGTCATGGCGCTCGCGGGCCTCTTCCAGGGGTTTCACGCGGTCCGGGCCCGCGGCTGGCGAGGCGCGTCGTGGTCGCTCGTCAGCGCGGTCTTGCTCGTGGTCGCCGGCCTCCTCGTGGTGGCCTTCCCGGTGACGGGCACGGTGACCCTGACCTTGACGCTCGCCGCGTTTTTCGCGGCAAACGGCGTGGTCAAGCTCTTCCGGGCCGTGCAGAACCGCCATATCCCCGCCTGGGGTTGGCTGTTTTTTGACGGCCTCGTCTCCCTGGCGCTCGGCGTGCTCATCTTCGCGGGCTGGCCGAGCACGGCCGCGTGGGCGCTCGGATTGCTCGTCGGGATCGATTTGCTGCTCGGCGGGACCTCGATGGTCCTCATCGGCCTCGGCGCGGGCAGCGTCGGCGGCGCGGGGCGGCTGACGACGACGGCGCGGCCTTGACGCGCGCGCACCGAAAGAAGCGCTCGCTCTCCGGGAGAAAACTGGCCGCGGGGTCTTTTTCGTACCCAAAACGAAGGAACCGCGTGCCTCACTGCCCGGAGGGCTTGCGCGCGGAGGGAACGAGGGGGAACCCGAGCCCTCCGCGGTACCAGGAGCGGGATTCGAACCCGCGACCACGTCCTCTAATGGAAGTAACCCTGGCCATCACTGCCGTCACCGGAGAAAACCGGCCAAGGTATTTACGTGCTCTACCACTGAGCTATCCTGGCGTCTGCGTCGTCCTCCCCTGAAGCAGCCGCCGTGCCAAGCCCCCAGCCACCCCCCAAACGCCCGATTTCGCCCGGATCTGGTGGCCCGCCTCGCAAAGAAAGGCCCGGGCTCGAAGGAGGAGGTTATCCTGGCGGATAAAGTCTATCCAGAAGGCGCGTCCACGGAACCACGCCCGCTTCGGGCGCCGGGATTGACGTCCCGGGCGCGCTCTGTACCATCGGCGCTCGGAGGCGGATTGACGTGACGACGCAGGCGAGGCGGCTTCTGCTCAAGGATGGGGTCGGGACGGACGTGGTCCGGCAGTTCGCCGCGGGGCAGTGGTTCCTGTGGAACCGGATCGAGCCGCTCGAACATCAGCCCCTCGTCTACGAGTGGGCGACGCCCGCGAGCGACTGCCGTATCCGTTACGTGGACGATCACCGGCTCGGGCTCCGGTGGTTCGACGTGGAGGGGCCGGGCGCCGCCGCCACGATCGAGCTCGTCCGGCGCAGCCTGCCCGTCTACGAGCGCGCCGAGATCATCGCGCTTTGCAGCGACGCGAAGACCGAGGCCGAGGGGATCTGGGCCGCCTACAAGCTCGCCGTGACGGCCGAGGCCACGTTCGACGCGGAGCTCTTCGGCTGCTTCGGGGATCTCGCGAATCACCGCGACGCGAGCGTGCGAAGGGCCGCGGTTTACGCGATGGAGCAGGCGCGGTGGCGCGAATTCGCAGGGATCGCCGAGCCCATGGCAGAGGACGATCCGAGCGAGGACGTGCGAGCGCGGGCCGCGGCGCTCGTGCGCGCATTGCAGTAGGAAGGTCGATCAGGCCTGGAATGCGGCCCGGAAAAACCAGGCCGTCATGACGAAGCCGAGGGCCACGACGGCACGGCGCAGTTTGTCGGGGTCGATGCGCTGCGAGAGGCGCGCCGAGAGGTAGCCGCCCGCGATCGCGCCGGCCATCACGGAGAAACCCGGCACGAGCCAGAGCAGGCCCTCGCCGAGGAAAAACATCGAGGCGACGAGGTTGATGGCCACGCCGAGCCAGGCCTTCATGGCGTTGAGCTCGTGCAGCGTGCCCTCGATGAAGAGGCCGAAGACCGCGAGCATCACGATGCCCATGCCGGCCCCGAAATACCCGCCGTAGACGGCGACCAGGAATTGCAAAAAGACCCCGAGCGCGGCGGGGACCCGCGTCTTTTTGCCGAGCACGACCTTGCGGATGCGGCCCTGGAAGGCGAGGAGCAGCGTGGCGAGGAGGACGAGGAGCGGGACGACGAAATCGAAGAGCCGCTGGGGCGTGTGCGTGAGCAGCCACGCGCCGAGGAGGGCGCCCGTCACGGTGGGGAGGGTGAGGTATCGCAAATGCGGCTTCGTCCTCGAGAGCTGGTCGCGGAAGCCATACGCGCTGGCGAGCGAGCCAGGCCAGAGCGCCACCGAATTCGTGGCGTTCGCCGCGAGCGGGGGGACGCCGAGCGCGACGAGGACCGGAAAGGAGAGGAGGGAGCCGCCGCCGGCGACGGCGTTGATCGCCGAAGCCAGGAGGCCCACGCAAAAGAGGGCGGCGAGGGCGAGCGGGTGCTGTCCGGAAAAACCGAGGTCCTGGGAGACGAGCGGCATGGGGAAATGTCCTCGGGGGGCCGGTTCAAGCCGAGCGCCCGCTCGCCGCGTGCCAGTCGAGGCCGAAGCGGGCGAGGTATTTGCGCAATCGATCGGCGTCGTTGACGGAGGTGCGCTCCTTGCGCGACTCGGCGAAGAGCACGCGGCCCGCCTCGCTGAGGGTGCGCGAGGCGCGGCAGACGCGCAGGACCTCCTCGAGCTGCGCGCGATCGAATCGATCGAGCTTCGCGGAGGCCGCGGGGCCGAGGACCTCGACGAGGACGCCGCCGGAGCCGGACACGCCACTCTGCAAGTGAACGCGGCCGCTCGTCCAGGAGAGCTCGAGTCGCTCGATCTCCTCGGCGACGATCTCCTTCGTGATGCGGCCGCCGTGCGCGAGCGTGGCCATGCGGGTGACGCAGGCGTTGAGGTCGCGAAAATTGCCGCTCCAGAGGGCGCGCGGAGAGACGGCGAAATCGAGGAAGGCCTCGCGCGCGGCGCGGTTCATGGTGACGTTGACGCCGAGCAGGCGCGCGGCGAGCTCGAGCTCGTAATCGAGGTTCGGCTCGATGTCCTCGGGCCGCTCGCAGAGGGCCGGGAGGCGGAAGGTCCAGAGGTTGATACGGGCGTATAAATCCTCGCGGAAATCGCCGCGCGCGGCCCGGGCGCCGAGGTCGCGGTTCGTGCCGGCGATGAGGAGGAAATCACTCTTGACCTCCTGGTCGGCGCCGACGGGATAAAACGCCTTTTGCTCGATCGCGCGGAGGAGCATGGCCTGCTCGTCGAGGCCGAGCTCGCCGATCTCGTCGAGGAAGAGGAGGCCGCCGTCGGCCTTGCGCAAGAGGCCCGGGCGATCGGCGACGGCGCCGGTGTACGCGCCCTTCTTGTGCCCGAAGAGCGTGGCCATGGCCGCGTCGCCGCGGAGCGTGGCGCAGTTTACCGGGACAAACTCGCCCCCGATCTGGCGGCGGGCCTTCTTGAGCTCGTAGATACGCGCGGCGAGCTGGCTCTTGCCGGCGCCCGTGGGGCCCATGAGGAGCATGGGGGCGCGGGAGGCCTTGGCGACCTCCTCGACGCGCTCGATGAGGCGATTGAAGGAGGCATTCTTGGTGTCGATGCCAGCCTTGAGGAAGCTCTGTCCCTCGCGGCGCTCGCGGGAGAAGCGCGAGGCAATACGATCGTACCGGGAGAGGTCGAGGTCGACGACGGTATAGGTGCCCGGCCCGCCGCGGCCCTCCTTGCGGGGCGGGGAGGTTTGAATGACGCGGCCGGGGAAATACCGGGCCTCCGTGAGAAGGAAGAGGCAGATCTGCGCGACGTGCGTGCCCGTCGTGAGGTGGACGAGGTAATCCTCGCGTTCGCTTTTCCAGGGGTACGCGTGGGCGATGTCGTGGAGGGAGCCATAAACCTCCTCGAAATCCCAGGCGTCCTTCCAGGTGACCGAGATTCGCTCGACGATCGTGTCGGGGGAGGCGTGGCGGACGTCCTCCTCGACCTGCGAGGCGAGGTCGCCCGCGCGGGGCTCGGCGAGCAGGACGAGGCGGCTCACGAGCAGGTCCTCGTGCTGGCAAAGCGCGACCGTGGGGCGCCACTTCTCCCAGCGCGCAGGGCCTTTGCCCGCGTCGAGCGAGGTGCCGAGGATGCCGAAGACGACGAGGGGGCGCGAAGACATGGTACGTTGGGCGACGAAGTAGCACGATTTTCGCTCCACGTATCGCACTTTATCCAGCCGTCTATGAAGGGGCGCGAAGAAGGGCTTCCAGAGCCAGGCACGCGGCGTGCTCTTCCGGTCCGCGTCCACCCGTGACGTGAAAGGCAACGACGATGAACGAGACGACCCACCTGACGTTCGAGACCGCCGGCGTGCCCATCAAGGCCTGGACGCGCGGCGTGCCGTTCGAGAGCGAGGCGGAGGCGCAACTGCGGCGCCTCGCGAGCCTGCCCTTCCTCCACAAGTGGGTCGCGGTGATGCCCGACGTGCACGCGGGCAAGGGCGCGACGGTCGGGAGCGTGATCGCGACGAGCGGCGCGATCATCCCGGCCGCGGTGGGCGTCGACATCGGCTGCGGGATGATCGCAGTGGAGACGACGCTGACGGCGTCGCATCTCCCCGACGATTTGAAGGAGATCCGCAGCGCGATCGAGGCGGCCGTGCCGCACGGGCGCACGAACGGCGGCGCGCCCGGCGACCGCGGCGCGTGGGGCGACGCGCCCGAGCGCGTGCAGAAGGCGTGGGCGCTGCTCGCGCCGGCGTACGAGGCGATCGTGAAGGAAAACCCGACGATCGGGCGCGGGACGTCGATCGGTCACCTCGGGACGCTCGGGACGGGGAACCATTTCATCGAGGTCTGCCTCGATGAGCGCGACCACGTGTGGTTCATGCTGCACTCGGGCTCGCGCGGCGTGGGAAACCGCATCGGGAGCCACTTCATCGACCTCGCGAAGAAGGACATGAAGCGGTGGTTCATCAACCTGCCGGACGCGGACCTCGCCTACATCCCGGATGGGAGCGAGACGTTCGGCTCGTACTGGCGCGCGCTCGCGTGGGCGCAGGAGTTCGCGCGGACGAACCGCGCGTTGATGATGGAGGCGACGATCATGGCCGCGCGAAAGACGGGGCTCCTGCCGCCGTTCGAGCTCGTGAACGAGGCCGTGAACTGCCACCACAACTACGTGTCGAAGGAGCACCACTTCGGCAAGGACGTGTGGGTGACGCGCAAGGGCGCGGTGCGCGCGGGCGAGGGCGAGCTCGGCATCATCCCGGGCAGCATGGGCGCGAAGAGCTTCATCGTTCGCGGCCTCGGGAACCGCGAGTCGTTCTGCTCGTGTAGCCACGGCGCGGGTCGCAAGATGTCGCGCGCGGCGGCGAAGCGGGCGTTCACGCTCGAGGACCACGCGCGCATGACGGCCGGGATCGAGTGCCGCAAGGACGAGGACGTGATCGACGAGACGCCCGGCGCGTACAAGTCGATCGACGACGTGATGGAGGCGCAGCGCGATCTCGTCGAGGTCGTGCGCACGCTGCGGCAAGTGGTGTGCGTGAAGGGGTGAAGGCGATGCTCGTGCTGGATGGATCGACGGGCGAGGGCGGAGGACAGATCCTGCGCTCTTCGCTCGCCCTGTCGATGGTGACGGGTCAGGCGTTCCGGGTGCACTCGATCCGCGCGAAGCGATCGAAGCCGGGGCTCATGCGTCAACACCTCGTGGCCGTTCGCGCAGCCGCGGAGGTGAGCGGCGCGGAGGTCACGGGCGACGCGATCGGGTCGCGCGAGCTCGTGTTCAAGCCGGGCGTGGTGCGGCACGGATCGTACCGATTCGCGATCGGGAGCGCGGGGAGCGCGACGCTCGTCTTGCAGACGGTGCTGCCCGCGCTGCTCGTGAGCGAGGGGAGCTCGTCGCTCGTGTTCGAGGGCGGGACGCACAACCCGATGGCGCCGCCCTTCGACTTCGTGGAGCGCGCGTTTTTGCCCATCGTGCGCAAGATGGGCGCGAAGGTGTCGGCGCGGCTCGTGTCGTACGGGTTTTACCCGGCCGGCGGAGGCCGCGTGGAGGTCTCCATCGAGGGGAACACGAAGCTCGCCGGGCTCTCGCTGCTCGATCGAGGCGAGGTGCAAAGGACGCAGCTCCGCGCGATCGTGTCGCAGATCCCGGGCTCGGTCGGGGTGCGCGAGGTCGAAGCGTTCCTCGCCGAGGTGCCGTGGGACCCGGCGTGCGCGCGGCCCGAGGTCGTGAAGAACAGCCCGGGGCCGGGAAACGCGCTCGTGGCTGATGTGGAGAGCAACCACGTGACCGAGGTCTTCACGGCCTTCGGCGAGCGCGGGGTGCGCGCGGAGGTGGTGGCCGAGAAGCTCGCGAAGGAGGTGAAGCGATACCTCGAAGCAGGCGTTCCCGTCGGCGAGCACCTCGCGGACCAACTGCTCTTGCCGATGGCGCTCGGGCAAGGCGGGGCGTTTCGAACGCTCGCGCCGTCGGGTCACACGCGGACGCAAGTCGAGGTGATCCGGACCTTCCTGGGAACGGAGGTGCGGCTGGACGAGCGTGGCGCGGAGGAGTGCGTGATCGAGGTGGAAGGCGCGCGGCGATAACGAGCGAGTTCAGGCGGCGGAGCGCGGCGCGGAAGGGAACGCTCGACAACGCGGCCGCACGCGGGCATGACGGGCCTGTGCTGCGTCTGCTCGTGTCCCCCCGAAGCGAGGAGCGGCTCTCCGCCGCGGAGGTCTTCCTCGGGGAGGGGAAGGCCGATGCGATCGCGCTCCTGGTCGGTCCGTCACGCGGGGCGGCGCTCGATCTCGCGGCGCGGGTGGGCGGAAAGCGTGGCGCGATCTTCGGGCTGCACCGGCTGACGCTGGGGCAACTCGCGGCGCGCCTCGCCGCGCCGGAGCTCGCGCGGCGGAGGCTCGCGCCGGCGACGCCGCTCGGCGTGGAGGCGGTGGTCGCGCGGGCCGTCGCGAGCGCGCTCGAAGAGGGCGCGCTCGGCTATTTCGCGCCGGTCGCGCGGACGCCGAGCTTCGCGGGCACACTGGCCGCGACGCTGAGCGAGCTGCGCGTGGAGGGCATCGGTCCCGAGGAGATCCGAGGGGACGATCCACGAAGTCGCGATCTGCGGGAGCTCGCGCGCAGGTACGACGAGCAGCGGGAGCGGGCGCGGATCGCCGACCGCGCGGAGGTGCTCGCCGCGGCGACGGCGGCGGTGCGCGAGGCGAGCGAGATCCGAAGGGCGCGGCTGCTCCTGCTCGACGTGCCGATCGCGTCGAGGCTCGAGGAGAGGTTCGTCGCGGAGATCGTGGCCGCGGCGGAGGTCGCGTTCGCCACGGCGCCGACGGGGGATGATCGAGCCGTCGAGGTGCTCGCGTCGCTCGCGAGCGAGGTGATCACGGATCGGAGCGAGCGATCACATTCGTCCCTGTCGCGGCTGCATCAATACCTGTTCGCCGCGGCGGAGCTCTCGGCCGCGGAGGCGGGCGAGGACGTGTCGTTTTTCTCGGCGCCGGGTGAGGGTCGCGAGTGCGTGGAGATCACGCGGCGGATCCTCGCGGAGGCGCGGCGGGGCGTGCCTTTCGACGACATCGCGGTGTTCTTGCGCGCGCCCGACACGTACGCGGCGCTGCTCGAGAGCGCGCTGCGTCGCGCGAAGATCCCCGCGCATCTCGCGATCGGAGCGGCGCGGCCGGATCCTTCGGGGCGCGCGTTCCTGGCGCTGCTCGCCTGCCGCGCCGAGGATCTCTCCCCTCGGCGGTTCGCGGAGTACCTGTCGCTCGCGCCGATGCCGAAGGAGATCACGACGGCAGAGGCCGCGCCGCGCTCGGACCTGCCGCGGGCGGATCTCTTCGGCGCGCTGCTCGAAGGTGAACCAACGGCGAAGCGGATGCGAAGGGAGCAGGCGCAGGCCCGAGAGGGCGCGCGTGTGCCCTCGCGATCCGCGCCGATCGGATGGGAGCGTCTGCTCACGAAGGCCTCGATCGTCGGGCGAAAGGAGCGCTGGGCCGAGCGGCTCGTGGCGCTCGGGCGCGCCTTCGATCGAGAGCTCGCGCTGCTCCGGCGGCGAGATCCGAGCTCGCCGCGGATCGAGACCGTGGAGCGCGAGATCGAGGCGCTCTCGGAGCTCAAGCGGTTCGCATTGCCGCTCGTCGAGGCGCTCGCGGCGCTGCCGGAGCGCGGGAGCTGGGGCGTGTGGATCGAGGAGCTCGGCAAGCTCGCGGGCATGGCGCTGGACGAGCCCGAGGACGTGCTCGCCGCGCTCGCCGAGCTCGCGCCGATGGCGGAGCTGCCCGCGGTGTCGTTCGACGAGGTGCGGCGCGTGCTCGACGGACGGCTCGGCGCGCGGATCACGCCGCCGTCGGGGAGGCGGTACGGCGCGGTGTTCGTGGGGACGCCCGAGCTCGCGCGAGGTCGATCGTTCGCGGTGGTGTTCGTCCCCGGCCTCGCCGAGCGCCTCTTCCCGGAGGCGCCGCGCGAGGACCCGATCCTGCTCGACCTGGACCGGCGGGTGATCTCGAAGGCGCTCCGGACGCAGGCCGATCGGAGCCGGAACGAGCGGCTGCTCCTGCGTTTGTCGGTGGGCGCCGCGCGGGAGCGGGTGCACCTGTCCTATCCACGCGTCGAGGTGGCCGCGGGCAGGCCACGCGTGCCTTCGTTTTACGGGCTCGACGTGCGGCGCGCGACGACGGGGACCCTGCCCGATCACGACGCGCTCGAGAGGGAGGCCGCGAGCGCGTCGGGCGCGCGCCTCGCGTGGCCCGCGCCCGCGCAGCCCGAGGACGCGATCGACGACGCCGAGCACGACCTCGCGATGCTGGGGCGCCTGCTGCATGGAGGCGAGCAAGCCGACGCGGCGGGGCGCGCGCAGTATCTGCTCGACCTGAACCCGCACCTCGCGCGATCGCTCCGGGCACGCTCGGCGCGGTGGGACAAACCCGTCACGCACCACGACGGCATCGTGCGGAAGACGGCGGCGACGGCGGCGATGCTCACGGCGAGCCGGCTCTGCGCGCGGCCGTATGCGGTGACGGCGCTCGAGAAGTTCGCGGCGTGCCCGTACCGGTTCTTGCTCGCGGCGATCCACAGGCTGCCGGCGCGCGAGCGGCGAGGCTCGCCCGACAGGCTCGATCCGATCTCGCGCGGCGTGCTCTTCCACCGCGTGCAGGCCGAGACGCTCGCGGCGCTGGAGCGGGAAGGGTCGCTGCCGTTTGGACCGGAGGGTTTGTCGCGGGCCGAGGCCGTGCTCGACGAGCGGCTCGACGCGGCGGCGCGCGAGCACGAGGAGCGCACGCTGCCGCCCGTGGAGAGCGTGTTCCGCGACGAGATCGAGCGCGCGCGGGTGGAGCTTCATGCGTGGCTCGCGCGCGTGGCCGATCAGAGCTGGCTCGTCTGGCCGGTGCGTTATGACCTCGCCTTCGGGCTGCCGCCGCACGAGCACGAGGATCCTCGCAGCGTGGCCGAGGCTGCGCTCATCGACGGGCGGTTCCTGCTGCACGGCGCGATCGACGTGGTCGAGCGGCACGCGGCGACGGGGCACGCGCGCGTCACCGACGTGAAGACGGGGGCGAACTTCGCCAAACCCGGGCTCGTGATCGGCGGCGGTGAGGTGCTGCAGCCGGTGCTGTACGGGCTCGCGTACGAGGCGGTGTGGAAGGAGCCGGTGGAGGACGCGAGTCTGTCGTTCTGCACCACGCGCGGCGGATACGCCGAGCACGTGATCGAGCTCGACGAGGCGGCGCGCGCGAAGGCGATCGTGGTGCTCGAGCTCGTCGACGAGGCGATCGACAAAGGGTTTTTCCCGCCGGCGCCGCGGCCGGGCGCGTGTGACACGTGCGGCTACAGGCTCGTGTGCGGGCCGCACGAGGAGAGGCGCGCGGCGCGCAAGGACGAGGCTTCGCTCGACGGCGGCGCGCTCTTTTCGCGGCTGCGGGCGCTCCGAGGTGATCCGTGACGGGAGAGGTCGTCCCCTTCGAATCCACGCGCGCCGAGGGGCTCGCGGACGCCGAGGCGCGCGCGCTCATCCGCGGCGCGCTCGGCAGCACGATGATCGTCGAGGCCGCGGCGGGCACGGGCAAGACGACCGAGCTCGTGCTCCGCATGGTCGCCGTGCTCGCCGAGGGGCGCGCGGAGATCGAGGAGATCGTCGCGGTCACCTTCACCGAGAAGGCCGCCGGCGAGCTCAAGCTCAGGCTTCGCAGCGGGATCGAGCGCGCGCGCAGGTTCGCCTCCGACGAGGGGCCACGCGCGAACCTGGAGCGGGCGCTCGCGCACCTCGAAGAGGCGCGGATCAGCACGATCCACGGGTTCTGCGCGGACCTCTTGCGCGAGCGCCCGGTGGAGGCGGGCGTCGATCCGGCGTTCCGCGTGATGACCGAGGCCGAGGCGGATCGTCGCTACGGCGAGGCGTTCAGCCGGTGGCTCGAGCAGATCCTCGGTCGCCCGCCCGAGGGTGTTCGAAGGCTCCTGCGCAGGCGAGAGCACGGCCCCGGGCCGATCGAGCGGCTGCGCCGCGCTGGACAGGAGCTCATCGCCTGGCGTCATTTCACGGCGCGCTGGAGGCGCCCGCCCTTCGATCGCGACCGCGCCATCGACGCGATCCTCGCGGAGATGTCGGCCTTCGCCGAGGCGAGCGAGGGCGCGCTCCACGGAAACGATCCGCTGCACCGCGACACCGAGCCGGCGCGCGTGCTCGTCCGGCGCCTCCGGGCCGAGGGCGAGCACCGCTGGGACCGCGACGAGATCGAGGCCGAGCTCTGCGCCCTCTGCCGACAACGCGACTTCATGCGCCCGCGCCGCGGCGCGGGTTCACGCTACGGCGCGCACACGACGCGGGCCGATCTGCTCAAGGCACACGCGGCGCTCGCCGCCTCGCTCGAGGCGTTCCAGCGCGCGGCCGACGGCGATCTCGCGGCGCTCCTGCAGGAGGAGCTCGGCGCGCTCGTCGCGACCTACCAGGCGCGCAAGGCCGAGGTGGGCGCGCTCGACTTCGAGGACCTGCTCGTCTGCACGCGCGACCTCGTGCGGGATCAGGGCGAGGTGCGCCGCGCCTTCCAGTCGCGTTACCGCTGCATCTTCGTCGACGAGTTCCAGGACACCGACCCCCTCCAGGCCGAGCTCCTCATGCTGCTCGCGGCCGACGATCCGAGCGTCCGCGCCTATCGCGACGTCCAGCCCGTCCCAGGAAAACTCTTCCTCGTCGGGGATCCGAAGCAGGCGATCTACCGCTTTCGCAGGGCCGACCTCTCGGTCTACGAGGAGGTCAAGGAGCTCGTCGTCACGCGTGGCGCGCTCTTCGTGGAGCTCAGCACGAGCTTCCGATCGGTCCCCGACATCCAGCGGCTCGTGAACGCGGCGTTCGCGCCCGTCATGGTGGGCGATCGCGCGGCGCTCTCCGCGCGTTACGTGCCGCTCCGGCCCGCGCGAAAGCCCATCGAGGGGCAGCCGTCGATCGTGTGCGTGCCCGTGCCCCAGCCGTACGGCCAGCAGCGGCTCACCTCGGCCGCGGTCGCCGAGAGCGTGCCGTCCGCCGTGGGCGCGTACCTCGACTGGCTCCTCCACGAGAGCGGCTGGAAGGTGACCGAGCGCGATCAACCAGGCGAGCTCGTCCCCCTCGCGCCGCGCCACATCTGCCTCGTCTTCCGCCGCTTCGAGAGCCACGGCGAGGACGTCACGCGCGCCTACGTCGAGGCCCTCGAGGCGCGCGGGATCCCGCACGTGCTCGTCGGCGGCAAATCGTTTTACGCCCGCGAGGAGGTCGAGACCATGCTCGCGGCGCTGCGCGCGATCGAGAGGCCGGACGACGAGCTCGCCGTCTTCGCCACGCTGCGCGGCTCGCTCTTCGCCGTCGGCGACGAGGCGCTGCTCGAGTACCGCTTCACCTACGGAAAGCTTTCACCTCAAAAGATCCCCGAGGCCCCGCTCCCGCCGCACCTCGCCCCGATCGGCGCCGCGCTCTCGCTGCTCGCGAGGCTCGCAGCCGGTCGAAACGCGCGCCCCATCGAGAGCACGGTCGCCGAGCTCTGCGACGCCACGCGCGCCTGCGTGGGCTTCGCCCTGCGCCCCTCGGGTGAACGCGCCCTCGCGAACGTCCTGCACATCGCCGAGCTCGGCCGCGCGTACGAGGCCTCGGGTGGCACGTCGTTCCGCGCGTTCGTCGAGCACCTCGAAGAGGACGCCGAGCGGGGCCGCGCGCCCGAAGCGCCGGTCCTCGAAGAGGGCGGCGACGGCGTGCGGATCATGACGGCGCATCGCGCGAAGGGCCTCGAGTTCCCGGTCGTCGTGCTCGCCGACGTCACCGCGCGCCTCGGCGCGCAAGCCGTGAGCCGCTACGTCGACGCCTCGCGTTCGCTCTGCGCGCTCCGCCTCGGCAGCGTCGCGCCCTGGGATCTCGTGGAGTACGAGGCGCTCGAAATGCGCCGCGACGAGGCCGAGGGCACGAGGCTCGTGTATGTGGCGGCGACGCGCGCGCGCGACCTCGTCGTCGTGCCTGCCGTCGGCGACGCCCCGCGTTTCCCCGAGCAGTCGTGGATCGGCCCGATCCACGCGGCGATCGCGCCTCCATCGGGCGCGCGGCCTTCGCCCGATGTGGCGCCTGGTTGCCCGTCGTTCGGCGAGGACACGGTCCTCTCGCGGCCGCCGGGCGCCACGCCGGGGCCGGAGACGGTCCGCGCGGGCGGATATCGTTTGCCCGGGGGTCACGCGGTCGTGTGGTGGGACGTGACGCGCCTCGACCTCGAGCGCGAGCCTGCGTTCGGCGTGCGCCGCGACGACATGCTCCGCAAGGACGCGCCCGTCGGCCGCGTGGAAGAGGACCTGGAGACGTACCGCCGCTGGGCGCGCGAACGCGCGGCCGATCGCGAGCGCGGCGCGCGTGCGCTTTACACGATCCAGACGGTCACGGAGCGGGCGGAGACCTCCACGGAGGCGCCCGCGCTCGACGTGCCGATCGTCGACGTGGGTCGCGAGGCGGGTCGTCCGGGGGGCGCGCGTTTCGGCGAGCTCGTGCATGCCGTGCTCGCGCAGGTCCCGCTCTCGGCCGATCGTGGCGTGGTGGAGGGGGCGGCGGCGCTCGCGGGTCGGCTCTTCGGCGCGACGGAGGCCGAGGAGGCGGCGGCGGTGCGCTCGGTCGTCCGTGCGCTCGCGCATCCGGTGATCGAGAGGGCGCGCGCGGCCGATGCGCGCGGCGAATGTCGGCGGGAGACGCCGCTTTGCCTGAGGGCCGAGGACGGGACGTTGATCGAGGGCATCGTCGACCTCGCGTTTCGCGAGCCGAGCGGCTGGACGGTGGTCGATTTCAAGACCGACCGCGAGATCGACCGCGCGGGGCCGGTCTATCGGCGGCAGGTGTCGCTTTACGCGACGGCGATCGGGCGGGCGACGGGGGAGGCGTGCGAGGCTTTGCTCCTGCGTGTTTGATGGCGCCGCTCGCGTCGAGCATCGGGTATTCGCCGCTGGTCTCGTCGTCCTCTTCGTCTGGCAGGCACGCGTCCCGTTCGCGCCAGAGCGCGTCGAGATCCAGCGTGAGCCCATCAAAGGCCGGCGCTTCGACGGTTCCGTCGCTCGCGACGAGCGCGCGCACGTAGCGCCCGTCGGCGCCGAGCTCCCACATCTCCAGCACGCGCGACTCGGGATCGAGCAGCCAGTACCAGCGCACGCCGAAGCGAGCGTACTCGTTCGCCTTGTCCATTCGATCGCGCCGCACGTCGCGGCCGCGCATGGAGATGACCTCGAGGATCATCAGGGGCGGCTTCCGCGAGAGCGAAGCGCGCGGACCGAGGCGCTCGCCGGGCGCGTACATGCACACGTCGGGCTTGCGGCCTCGCGTCTCGGACACGCCCAGCTTGTGCTCCGAGCCGAACACCAGGGCCCGCCGCGGCATGGCCCACGTGCGCAGCGCCCAGATGAACCACGCGACGACGAGCTCGTGGGCGTTGTTTGGCACTTCCTCCTCCGTGAGCTGCCCATCGACGAGCTCTCCCGGCTCGTCCTCGTCGAGGTCCGCCCACTCGTCGAGCGTCATCGGCTCCTTGGGAAGCACCTCTGCGGTCGCGGCTCGCATGAGCCCACCTTACCACGCCCCCAGCGTCGGCCGTGGATGCGCGGCGCTTCCGGCAAAGCGGGCTCGGGCGCCGGAAGCGGGCGCGCAGGCTTCGCCCTGACTTGACAAAACGAGGAAGTTCTCGCGACGTGCGCTCGCGGCGCTCGCCGAGGCGCCTCTTGGGCACTAGATTCCAGGCATGACGCCCCTCCTCAAGCGAGCGCTCGATCAGGCGGCGGTTTGGCATCGGGGACAGAAGCGCAAGTACCCCGGCGTCGACGTGCCGTACATGAGCCATCTGGCCGGCGTCGCGGTGCTGCTCGCCAAGCATGGCTTCGATGAAGAGGTCATCGCGGCGGGGGCGCTGCACGACGCCATCGAGGACACCGGCGCGACGGCCGAGGACATCACGCGGCTCTTCGGGCGCCGCGTCGCCGATCTCGTGCTCGCCGTGACCGAGCCGGCGAAGTCCCACGCCTGGGAGGAGCGCAAGCAGCGTTATCTCGAGCAATTCATGAAGAACCCCTGGGACGCCCAGGCCATCACCATTGCCGACAAGATCGACAACTTCCAATCGATCGTCGTCTGCGCGACGACACACGGCGACCCCTGGCCGATGTTCCGCCGCGGCCGCGACACGCAGATCGCCGGCTTTCGCGCCATACGCGAGCGCATCGTCCGCCTGCCGCCGCATCCATTGATCGACGAGTTCGAGCGCGCGTTCGTCGAGGTCGTCGCCGCGCCCGCCGGCCCGTCCTCGCTCGAACATCGTTCGGCTTGAGTCCGCGCGTCCCGGGGAGGCCGCCGTCCGTGTTATGTGCGGGGCATGAAGAAGATGTTCGGCTTTCTCCTGGCGGCGGGCCTGCTCGGCAGCGCGTGCCGCTCGGAGCCGGCCGCGCCCGAAATCGAGTACGGCGAGCCGGTCGGGCTCCGGATGGCGACGAAGCGCGGAATGCCGGACTATGAGATCGCCGTCGCCGTGACCAAAGGGACGAACATCGATCCGCTCGTCCCGGTGCTCGGCGCGGCCCTGCACGCCGCGGTCGAGCTCTGCCCGGACGTCGTCGAGGCAGGGAGACGCGGCGAGGCGCTGGACGTCGCGTTCCGCGTCGAGCAGGGCGTGATCCGCGATCCCGCGGCGAAGGGGGACGCGGCGACGTGCGTGGCGCGCGCGCTCGGCGGCAAGGCCATCGCGGCGCCGGACAAACTCTCGGTGCTGGCGCAGATCCGGTTCCCGGTCGAGGCGCCCGCGCCGTGAAGCACGGGATGTTATCGCGTCGGCGCTGAGGCGGCCGCGGGGGGCGGCGGCGCCTCGGCCTTCTTCGGAGGAGGCACGGGGTCGCGCGGGTCGGCTTCCTTCTCGTCCTCGTCCTTCTCGGCGGGCGGTTTGGCCGTGGGGTTCAGCGGGGCCGGTTGTTCCTTCGCGGCCGGTTGTTCCTTCGCGGCCGGCTCTTCCTTGGTTTGCTCCTCCATCGCCGCGTCGGCCTCGTCGACGGGCGACGTCGTCGTCGCGTCCGCGGGCGGCTCGGGCGGCGGGGGCCACTGGCTCACGTAACGCGGCGCTTCTCCTGGGCCCGACGCGTCGATCCAGGTCACAGACCCCGTGCCCGGCGCGCGCACGTCCACGTGCACGAACGAGCTGTTCGGGTAGTAGCCGCAGCCCGTGTCCGTGATCGTCTTGCAGAACGCGACGACCTCCTCGTTCGACACGCCCGTGACGCGCAGGTCGAGCGCGCGCGCGCTCTGGTGCAGGCTGCCCTGGCTCTTCGGGCGGTAGCCGCTCACGAGCGAGATGCCCTTGCCCGGGAAGTGCTTCGCGATCGCCTCGACCCGCGACAGGAGCCCCGGATCGAGCAGGCGCACGTTCGGCGCGATCTCCCCGGAGGCGAGCTCTGCGCGCGCCTGTTTTTCCTGACCTTTTTTGCCCTTGGTCGAGCTCGCCTTCCCCTGCTTGCCCGCGCGCGGCTCGGGCTTCTTCGGCAGCTCGGGCCGCGGCGTGCCCCAGGGGCGCGCGAGCACGCTGAGACGCGCGCGCGCGTCATCGAGCACCTTGCCCTTGCAGTCGACGAGCGAGAACGCCTCGCCTTCGAGGCCGTTCCGATCGACGGACACCGCCGGCGCGAAGCAGGGTGGACGCTCGGCCTCGGCTTGCGCCTTCTTCGTGCCCTTGCGCTTCTTGCTCGGCGTTTGCGCCTTCGCCTTCTTCGTGCGCGACACGCCCGCCGCGCCCGTGGCCTTCTTCTTCGTCTCCGCGCTCTTCGTGGTCGCGGTCGTGGTCGCGCCCTTCGTGCTCGCCGCCTTCGTGGCCGCGGTCGTGGTCGCGCCTTTTTCTTGCTTGGCGAACTTCGTGGCGCTCTCCGGTTTGCGCTTGGTCGACGCGGCCTTGTTCTGCGACGCGGCCGTCTTCGGCGTGGCCTCGACCATGCGCTTCGGCGGCGGCTTGCGGCGGCCCTTGCGCTTCTTCGGCGCGGCGGCGGCTTTCTTGGGCTTCTCGGGCGCCTTCTCCGCCTTCTTGGGTTGCTCCGCGGCCTTCGGCGCCGGGGCCTCCTCGGCGGCGAACGCCTCGCCGAAGGTGAAGGGCGCCGCGAGCGTCAACAGCGCCGCGAGCGTGGACGCAACCCTACGCCTGATCCGACCGTAACGACCGCTGACCATGTGTCGTGCTCTCCACCGACGCCCATCCCTCCATGCGGACGGACGGTGGGTGCGCCGGTGTCTCGCCTTGTGTCATGGGGTGGGTGCGAGGGCCTAATTTTCTGAGGCTTCCACGGGTGCCTGTGGTAGAGGTGGGGCACCCATCGCGACGCCATGCGCGCCTCGATGGCGCGGACGTCGCCCTGTACGTGGCACGTCCCGTCGCTCGGACGGCGGCGGGAGGAATGTCACCGGGGCGCCCGCGTAGTAGGCCCGCACCGGGGGAAAGGTCGGCTCGAGCAGACCAGCGTTCTTGGAGAACCAGAAGGGCAACGCCGCGACGGAGCGCCCCGCGCGTGTTCACGAAGCAAGCGAAGGCAAGCGAAGCTTCAGCACGCCACGAGGGCACACGTCGAGCACGAACGTTGCCTCCGGGCTCACGAGTCCGGGACCCAAGAACCGCGAGCACTGCCAAGCCATCTCCCCTCCGGCGGCAGCAAGGACGAATTTATGCGGCGGATGCGGAAAGACGAGACCAAGGTCTGGCACAACCCCGAGCTCGCGCCGTTCGCGCGGGCCCCCAAGGCCGGCAGCACGAACCGGAACGGCGCGAGCACCCAGGACAGCCGTGTCGCGAAGGAGCATCGCGCCGCGCTCGAGGCGCTCTTCGCGCCGCGCAAGGACCCGGAGCCCGCCGAGAACGGCAAGAGCGGCAAGAACGGCCGCGACACGACCCCGAAGCCGGGCCGCATCGTGCTCGCGCCGCCTCCGCAGAGTGATCCGCGCGCCACCGAGCGCCAGAGGCTCCTCGCGAAGCTGCTCGGCGCCGAGGGGCGCCCGCACATCACGAAGGCCGCGAACGAGTTCCTCGGCGCTGGCTTCAACTTCCCCGACGACCAGGACGTGCACCTGAAGCTCCTCGAGCACAGCGACGAGTCACGCGTGCGCGAGGCGCTCTCCTCGCTCTCCTCGCTCCTCGTCGGCGAGCTGCCGAAGCGCCGCGCCGTGCTCGAGTCGCGCCTGCGTCGCATCGAGGAGTTCGCCGAGGACGAGTCCACCCGCGACGCCGCCGCCCAGCTCCGCAGGCAGGTGAGCGGCCGGCCCGACACGCAAAATCAGTCCGCACAATGAACAAAGCCGAGTTCGAGGCCGAGCTGCGCAAGCTCGCCCAGGCCCACGAGACCCGCACCGAGAACGAGCGCTGCGTGCAGTGCACCGGGTGCGAGCGCTGCGTCGACTGCACGTTCTGCAAGAACTCGAAGGCGCTCGCGCGTTGCCACTACTGCGTCGACTCGCAGCGCTGCTCGGACAGCACGCACTGCCGGAGCTCGCGCGACCTCGTGCGCTGCAACCACTGCGTCGCGTGCGAGCGCTGCACCCAGTGCTCCTACGTGGTCCGCTCCGTCGACTGCACCGAGTGCACGTACTGCTTCGGATGCGTCGGGCTCGTCCGGAAAGACTTCCACATCCTGAACAAGCCCTACGACCGCAGCACGTACTTCGCGATCACGAGCCGCCTCACGCGAGAGCTCGGCCTCGGCTGATCGATCATGCGCGCCGTCGTGCAGCGCGCCCTCTCGGCCCGCGTCGAGGTCTCCGGCGAGGTCACGGGCCGCATCGGCCTCGGCCTCGTCGCGTTCGTCGGCGCGGAGAAGGGTGATACGCAGGCCGACCTCGACTACGTGGTCAGCAAGGTCGTGGGCCTGCGCGTCTTTCCGGACGAGCGCGGCAAGATGACCCGCGCGCTCGCCGACGTCGGCGGCGCGTTGCTCGTCATCAGCCAGTTCACCGTCTTCGGCGACGTTCGCCGCGGCCTGCGCCCGAGCTTCGACGGCGCGATGGAGCCCGCGGCCGCCGAGGCGCTCTACGACCGCTTCGTCGAGGCCGCTCGCGAGGGCGGCGTACCCGTCGAGACCGGGCGCTTCCGCGCCGACATGCGTGTCTTCGTGGAGAACGACGGACCCGTCACGATCCTCCTCGATTCGCGCCGCCTCTTCTGATCGTCTTCCCACGTGCCGCCCCCGGCTGTACGTAACGGGTCACCATGCACGTGATCGTCTTCGGAGCGGGCGCGCTCGGGCGCATTTATGGCGCACACCTCGCCTCGGCGGGGGTGCAGGTCTCGTTCGTCGTGCGGCCTTCCCGCCTCTCGGAGACGTACGCGTTCGTCGTCGAGCAGGTGAACGGGGACAAGCGCCGCGACGCCGTCGAACACCCGCGGCGCATCGAGGCGATCCCCGAAGACGCGACGCTCGTGCTGCTCGCGGTGCGCTTCGATCAGCTCGATCGCCTGCGCCAAAACGAGGACGATCCGCTCGCCGAGGCGCTCCGCAAGGGCCCGGCCGTGCCGCTCGTCGTGCTCACGCCCCTCCTGCCGCCGCAGCTCGCCGCGCTGGAGAGGGCCGTCGGGCGGCGCGTCGTCAGCGCCATGCCGGGCGTCGCCGGGTACGTGGACGACGTCGACGATCGTGGCGTCGTTCGGTACTGGTCGACCGGCATCGCCTCCACCTTGCTCGACGACGACGCCTCGGGCCCCGCGCACTCGCTCTCGCGCGACACGCTCGAGGTCCTCGCCAGGCGCCTCACGAACGGCGGCCTGCCCACGCGCTTCGAGCCTGACGTCGCCTCGCTCAACGCCGCCAGCACCGTCTCGTTTTTCCCGCTCATCGCGGCGATCGACGCGGGCTCCGGCATCGACGGCGTGCTCCACGACAAGGACCTGCTCGAGACCGCGCTCGCCGCCTCCAGGGAGTGCGAGGCGCTCGCCAAGAAGCTCGGCAAGGTCGCGCCGTGGGCGCACGTGCTCACGCGGTTCGTCGGTCCGTACACCCTCAAGCCCGGCGTCGCCCTCGCGCGCCGCCTCGCCCCCGAGACCGTGCGCTTCGTCGAGCGTCACTTCGGCCCCAAGCTGCACGCCCAGCACCTCGCCATGGGCGAGAGCATCCGCGCGCTCGGCCGCGAGCAGGGCCTCGACATGCCCCAGCTCGATCACCTCATGGAGCGGCTCGGCAGGTCATGACCCTCGGGCCCGGGCCTTCGCGAGCGTGAGCGCGAGCGAGAGGGCGCTCTCCATCCCGCGTGGATCGGCCTTGCCCGTGCCGGCGATGTCGTAACCCGTCCCGTGATCGACGCTCGTGCGGATCACGGGCAGGCCGAGCGTCACGTTCACCGCCTCGCCGAAGCCCACGAGCTTGCACGGGATCGTCGCTTGATCGTGGTACATCGCCACGACCCCGTCGAAGGCCCCCGCCGCTTGCTTGCGGAACGCCGTCTCGGCGCCGATCGGCCCCACGAGCGCGGCGGCGAGCCCCTCCGCGGCGAGCCGCTCCTCGGCTCGTACGATCCCGGGCCGGATACGTGTCTCCTCCTCGGTCCCGAGCATCCCGCCCTCACCCGCGTGCGGGTTGAGCGCCGCCACGGCCACGCGCGGCGCCGAAAAGCCGAGCGATCGGAGAAGCCGCACGAGCCAGTAACAGCTCGTCGCCACCGCCTCCGACGTCACGGCCGCGGGGACCTCGGCGAGCGCGAGGTGCGTCGTGACGAGCGCCGTCGTGATGTTCGCCGCGCGAAACGCCATCACCACCTCCCGCGCCCCGAGCCGCGCCGCGAGGTGCTCCGTATGTCCCGAAAAACCTTCCGCGCCCGGCGCGCCGCTCGTGGCGATCGCGAGCTTCGACACCGGGCCCGTCACGAGCGCCTCGGCCGTGCCGTCCTGCACGAGCGCGAGCGCCTCGTTCACCCACGCGAGCTGGGCCGCGCCCGCCTCGTGATCGGGCTCTCCCGGCCGCGCCGGCGCGGAGAGCTTCGTGCTCGGGCCCCACACGCCGATCTCGCCGAGCTCGATCGTCTCGACCTCTTCCGCGCTCTTCACGACCCGGAACCTCGCGGGCGCGATCTTGCTCGCGCGCGCCGCGCGCCGGAGCGTCTCCTCGTCGCCGACGAGCAGGCAACGCGCCTCGGCGTCCGCGTGCGCCGCCGCGTGCACCGCGACCTCCGGGCCGATCCCGCTCGGACAACCCACGCTCATCGCGACCGTCACCCGCTTCATGCGACGATCACCCTCCCGAGCTCGGGTGCTCTCGTGTTCGCCCCGTCCGGCGCCTCGAGCTTGTAGCCCGCGCCGCGCAGCGTCACGAGCGGCAGCGCGCTGCCGAGCTTCGAGCGCAGCCGGCGCACGTGGATGTCGACCGTGCGGGGCCCGCCTTCGTAGCGCGCTCCCCACACCTTCACGAGCAGCTCGTCGCGTGACACCACCTTGCCGCGCTTCTCGCAGAGGTACGAGAGCAGCGCGAACTCCTTCGCCGTCAGCGGCACGTTGCGGCCGTCGATGCACGCCTCGTGCGCCGATCGATCGACGACGAGCGCGCCCACCTTCACGCGCTCCTCCGTCGCAAACTCGCTCTTTTGCCACTCGGCCTTGCGGATGCGCGCGTAGAGCTCCACCGGCACGTACGGCGAGAGGACGAAATCGTCGAAGCCGCTCGCGGGATCCAGCCGCCCCACCTGCGCCACCGAGACCGACGCGATCGCCGGCACGCCCGCGAGCCGCGGCTCGCGCCGGAGCGCGCGCAGCGCCGAGGCCGCGAGGTCCGGCCGCTCCGGCGTCTCCACGAGGATCACGCGCGCCTCGTCCTCCTCGCGCTCGAAGCAACGATAAGGTTCGTCCCACAGATCGAGCAGACGCACCCTCGCGCCGAGGCCTCGCAGCACGCTCGCCGCGCCTTCCTCGCGCTCGAGGTCGGGGCCGTGCCCGACGATGACGATGAACGACGCGCGGCGCGACATGCGCTGGTCGCTATAAAGCTCGTGCTGCGGCGCGGCAAGCACGAGGCCGCCGCGCCGCGCCGTCAGCCGATCTTGGTCCCGCCCACGGTGATCTTGTCGATCTTGATCGTCGGACATCCGACGCCGACGGGCACGCTCTGGCCGTCCTTGCCGCACGTCCAGATGCCGTCGGAGATCGCGAGGTCGGTGCCGAGCATCGTCACCTTGCCGAGCACGTCGGGGCCGTTGCCGATGAGGTTCACGCCCTTGAGCGGCCGCGTGATCTTGCCGTCCTCGATGAGGTAACTCTCGGTCAACGAGAAGACGAAGTCGCCGTTCGAGATGTCGACCTGGCCGCCGCCGAACTTCTTGGCGAAGACGCCGCGCTTGACGCTTCGAACGATCTCCTCCGGATCGTGCGGTCCCGCGAGCAGGATGGTGTTCGTCATGCGCGGCAGGGGCGCGGCGCCGAAGCTCTCACGTCGCCCGTTGCCCGTCGGCTCGAGCTTGTAGTGCTTGGCCGAGAGTCGGTCGTGCATGTAGCCGGCGAGCGTGCCGTTCTCGATGAGCACGCTCCGGCCGGGCTCGTTGCCCTCGTCGTCGACGTTGATCGCGCCGCGCGAGGAGAGCAGCGTCGCGTCGTCGACTACGGTGCAGAGCGGGCTCGCGACCGACTCGCCGACCTTGCCGGCGTAGTTCGAGGTGCCCTTCCGGTTGAAGTCGGCCTCGAGCCCGTGGCCCACGGCCTCGTGCAAGAGGATGCCGCTGTCGCCGGGCGCGAGCACCACGTTCATCTCGCCCGCCGGCGCCTCCTCGGCGTCGAGCATCGTCGCCGCCTGCCGCGCGGCCTCGCGGGCGTGCTCTTCGGGCGAGTGATCGGCGAAGTACGCCGCGAGCGTCGTTCGTCCGCCGCCTCCGCTCGAACCTTCCTGGCGCTTGCCGTCGCGCTCCGCGATCGCGCGCACGCCGAAGCGGAAGAGCGGCTGCACGTCATGGGCCATCACGCCGTCGCTCGTGGCCAGGAGGATCTCGCGGATCTCCTCGGAAAAGCTCGCTTCCGCCTTCACGATGTGCGGGCCTTCGGCGTGGGCCGCGGCGCTCGCTCGTTCGAGCAACGCGCGCTTCTCCATGCCGGGCACGTCGAGCGAGACGAGAGGCACGTTGTAGCGATCCGGCAGGGGTCGGAACCTCGGCAGCACGTGTGTCGTTCCGCCCGAGCTCGTGGCGATCTGCGCGGCGGTCTCGGCCGCTCGTTTCATCGACTCCCACGAGAGATCCTCGGTGTAGGCGTAGCCTGTCGCGTCGCCGCGCTGCACGCGCACGCCGACGCCCATGGACACGCCGCGCGAGGCGGCCTTGAGGATGCCTTCGTCGAAGGAGAAGCCGCCGCCGGCGCGGTATTCGAAGAACAGATCGGCGTACTCGCCGCCCTTGGAGAGCGCGACGGCGAGGAGCCGCCCGCACAGGTCGGCGTCGATCTCGTTGTCCCCGCCCGGCGCGAACGGGGCACGATAGGCAGCGCTTCTGGTCATGGGCCTCCCAATGTAGAGCGCGCGGTAAGGTCGGTCGAGCCGACGGCCGAGGAAATCCGGCCTCATCGTGCGGGATCTCGCGCCCTCGGGCGCAGAAAAGTCGACGTCGCTCGGGCGACGGGCTAACGCGAGTCCACGATGAACGGACAGCTCGCCCTCTTGTGGCTCCACGTATCGGGCAACCTCGTCTGGATCGGCTCGATCCTCGCGGTCGCGTTCGTCCTCACGGCAGGCGGGACGGACGCGAAGGTTCGTGGCGCGCTCGGCGAGCGGATCTACCGGACGCTGAGCGTGCCGGCGTTCGTGCTCGCGTTCGTGACGGGCCTCGCGCGGCTGCTCATGACCACGCGTTACTACTTCGTCGAGACGCACTGGATGCACGGCAAGCTGCTCTTCGCGCTCCTGGTGATCGGCATCCACCACGTGATCGGCGGCCGTGCGAAGAAGCTCGCGCGCGGAACTGTGCAGGACGCCGGGCCGACTGCTATGATGGCGGTGATCCTCGCGGTGTCGGCGGTGATCGCCGCCTTCTTCGCGATTTTCAAGCTGCCGAGCTGAAGACCGGCCAGGATCCAGCGGGATCGGACGGTTTTTGGTCCCGGCCACCGGTTCCGACGCGACCGTGCTTGTGCGGGTCGTGGTTCCGTAAGATGATGAATCGTGGACGAAGGGCGCGACCTCTCGCGGTGCCTTCGTCCAGGGTCGCTCTCTCGAGGAGAATCCCATCGCCGTGGCGGTCGATCGCGACAAGGTGCTCCGAGCAGCGCAGAAGTTCGTCGAAGCAAAGCGCTGGGACAAAGCGATCGCCGAGTTCCAGAAGCTCATTGCCGAAGATCCGAAGGACGTTCGGGTCCTGCTCAAGATCGGTGACTGCCACCTCAAGATCGAGCAGTACCCCGAGGCCATCGAGACGTACGAGGTCGTGGCGCGGCTCTACATCGAGCAGAAGCCGCCCGAGCCGCTGAAGGCGATCCGCGTCTACCGGCAGATCCTGGAGATCATCGACAAGCGCGCGCCGAAGCTCCTCGAGCGCTTCGGCTGGGTCTTGCCGCGCCTCGCGGAGCTCTACACGCAGCTCGGGCTCACGAGCGACGCGGCCGCGACGTACGACGACATCGCGAGCAGGCTCCACAAGGCGAACAAGGATCGCGAGGCGATCGAGCCGCTGAAGAAGGTCGTCGACCTCGACCCACACAACCCCGTGCCGCGCCTGCGCCTCGCCGAGGCGTACAGCCGGCTGAAGGACACGCCCGCGGCGATCGCGCAGCTCGGTCAGGCGGCGGAGGTCCTCGTCAAGATGGGCCGGCGCGACGACGCGCTGAAGGTCCTCGACCGGCTGCTCACGATCAAGGCCGACGGCAAGTACGCCAAGATCGCGGCCAAGATGTACCTCGAGCGCGCGCAGCAGACCGACGCGATGACCGCGCTCGCGAAGCTGCAGATCTCGTTCAAGGAGAACCCGAAGGACCTCGAGACCCTCGGCCTGCTCGCGAGGGCGTTCGACAAACTCGGCCAGGGTCCGAAGGCGACCGAGGTCCTGAAGGAGGCGGCGCGCCTCGCGAAGGACGCGAAGAAAAACGACGAGTTCAACCAGCTCGTCGACGTGCTCCTCCAGCGCGCGCCGAACGACGACGTGGTCCGGCAGCTCGCGGCGCAGCGCCCCGCGCCGGCGCGCAAGCAGCAGGAAGAGACCGAAGACTCGGTCATCGTCGTGCAGGAGGAGGAGTTCCTCGAGGAGGACATCCCCGCCTCCTCGGTGCCGCCCGTCCCGCTGCAGCCCTCGCATCACGACGACGAGGCCCTGCGCGCGCGGCAGATCCTCCAGCAAGCGGAGGCGTACCGCAGCCAGTACGACTTCGCCTCGGCGATCGCGATCCTCCGCGACGGCGTTGCCATGGCGCCCAGCTCGCACGATCTGCGCGGGCGGCTCTGCGACGTGCTCATGGAGGCCGGCGACCAGGACGGCGCGATCCGGCAGATGCTCATCTTCGCGCAGCGCCTCTCCGTCGACGGCGACGTGAAGAAGGCGGCGGAGCTGCTCGACGAGATCCGGCTCATCGACCCGATGCAGCCCGACGCGATCCAGATGCTGCGCACGCTCGGCTACCAGGTCGAGGAGCCGCGGCCGCAGCCGCAGCCGCAGCCGGGGTATCCTTACGCGCAGCAGCAGCAGCACGCGCCGCAGCAGCCGGGCTTTACCGACATCGACGATCCGTTCGCGGGCGTCCCGGCGCAGCAGCACCAGGTCTACGCGCAGCAGCCGCAGTACGCGCAACAGCCGCAGTACCCGCCGCCGCCGCAGTACCCGCCGCACCAGCACGTGCCTCCGCCGTCGCAGAGCCGGACGGGGTACACGCTGAACGAGGACATCCTCGAGAAGATCGACTCCTACGCGAACGAAGGCATGCTCGAGGACGCGCGCGCCTTGCTCGACGAGCAGCTCGCGTACCTGCCGAACCACCCGCTCCTGCTCTTCAAGCGCGCCGAGCTCGAGCAGATGGAGCGGCCGTCGTTCGTGCCCGATTTGCCGGGCGGCGGCAGCGGCATCCTCACGAAGAAGAGCGAGTACCCCGACGACTTCAAAGAGATCCAGGACATGATCAACGACCTGGAGATCGCACCTGAAGCCGCGGGAGCGCCGGCCGAGTTCCCCGGGGTCAACGTCGACACGATCTTCCAGCAATTCAAGGCTGGCGTGCAGGCGCAGATCTCGGACGCCGACGCGGCCACGCATTACGATCTCGGGGTCGCGTATCGCGACATGGGCATGTACACGGACGCGATCGGCGAATTCGACGTCGCGGCGCGGGACCCGTCGCGCGAATGCGTGTGTCGCTCGCTGATCGGCATGATCCACCTGCAGCTCGGCAACGTGGACGCGGCGATCGACGCGTTCCTGCGCGGGCTCGAGGCGCGGCAGAAGACGAAGGAGCAGGAGCTCGCGCTCGCCTACGAGCTCGCGGACGCGTACGAGGCCCGGAAAAACCCGGAGCAGGCGCTCTATTACTTCAAGCGCGTCTCGCAGCTCGACGCCAATTACAAGGATCCGCGCGGCGGCGTGCAGGACCGTATCCGCCGCCTGGAGCCGAACCCGGCCCCCGCCAAGCAGGCGAAGGCGGTCGGCGCGGAGCTGCTCGGCGACGATTTCGATCTCGCGTTCGACGATTTGCTGAGCACCAGCAAAGGCAAGATGCCTTGAAAAGAAAAAAAGGGCTCCCGGTTCTCCCGGGAGCCCTTTTCGTTGGACCCGTTTTCCTTCAAACCGGGTTTTCGTTCACGATGCCCTTGATGCTCGGACCGGTGTAGAAGTCCTGCACCCGGCGCATGTCGCCCTTGGCGATCGCGAAGGCCACGGCCGCGCCCGCCGCCGCGCTGGTCGCGTTGCTCTGCTGCCCCGGCACGTTCTCGCCCGTCGTGGGGTCGAAGCCGTCCGTGCTGCCGTCGGCGTTCACGCCGCCGAACCAGCCCGTCTTCGTGAAGCCATTGCCCATCACGTAGAGCCAGTTCGAGTTGTTCGGCGTCCCGTCCGGCCAGCCGCCGCGGGCGCGCGGGTTCTTCGGCGTGTCGCCGTGCACCGTCATGACGATGTTGTCGGCGAGCGAGCGCGACGTGCAGACCGGGTCGGGGATGGCCGCGAGGTCGTTCATGAACTCGTCGAACATCTTGCCGAGCTGGGCGACCGTATTGCGCAGGTTGTTCATGTCATTGAACGCGCCGTGCGGGTCGTCGCGCATCGCCGGCATCATCACGCTCTGGGTGAGGCCGAGCTTGAAGGCGCGCGCCGTCGTGATGAAGGCGCGGCCGATCTCCGCGAGGCGGTTCGGCGTGCCTTGCCCGATGTTGTACCGGACGAGGTCGTCGGCCGTGGGCCGGAGCTGGGCCGAGAGGTTCTTGCCGAGGAAGTTCGCGCTCGTCTTGCCGACGCGGAGCTGCCGCGCCCACGTCGGGCGGCCGGCGGCGGAGTTCAGGCCGACGAACGCCTTGTAATAAGCCTCGAAGAGCGCCGCGTCCTCCTCGACCTTGAGCGTCTCGCGCGACGCCGCGCTGTCGAAGAGATCGACCATGCCGCCCGCATTGCCGACCGTGGCGACCTGCGGCGCGCCCGGGGCGGCGCCGAAGTTCAGCGGGTTGATCGCGATGACCGGCAAGAGCGAGGGGGTTTGTCGCTGGATGGCCGCCGCCGCGGCGAGCATGCTGACGCCATTGCCGAGCGTCGCGGCAGAGCCGGGCGTCGGCGTGTGCGTCTGGTTTGTCCCGGCCATGAAGGCCGAGATGCGGAATCGCTTGTCGCGCGCTTTCCAGGGGGTCTCGGGGGCGTAGACGAATGGTTTGTCCGTGTCCGTCGCGTCCTCGGTCTGGCCGAAGGCGTGGAACGCGAAATTGTCGTTGTTCGCCTTGGCGATCTGCACGTGGGGCCAGAGGAGCTGGAACCACGCGAATCCGCCGTCGCCGGCCACGAGGTGCACGCTGCGGTTCGTCGCGGCGCACGCGTCGTCGGCCATGGCGGTGCCGGCCGAGTCGGCGATCACGTCGAGCACCTTCGCGCGATCGAGCGCGAGGACGGCGCCCATTGCGGTGGTCCAGCGCAGGAAGTTGCGCCGGGCGTTGCCTTGGAGGTTCTTGAGCCTATCGTCGACCATGGTCTCCTCCGTCACTCGCACGAATGCGCCGCGGCCATCATCGTGCCGACCGCGATCCGCTTGCCCATTTCCACAGTGGAGGCGCTCGTCACGACCTTGTTGCAGATCGCGACGTGCGAGTCGGTCGCCGGGCGACCCATGATGCAGCTGATGGCGTCCTTGTTGCACTGGTCGTTCGCGTCGAACATCTCGACGCCGACGCCGTCGACCTTGCATTGCTCGACGTTCGGCAGGTTCGTGATGATCTCGGGCGCCGCTTGCACGAAGATGTCGAAGAGCTTCGCCGCGCCGGCTGCGCTCCACACGATCGCCTCGCCGACGCGCGCGTCGTAGCTCGCCGCGCCGAGCGCGCCGGTGCCGCCCTTGTAGAGCTGGCCCGCGGTGGGGACGTCGGACGTCGCGTCGATGTTCACGCCGAGCGAGACGAGCACGTTCTGCAGCGCCGCATTCTGCAATTTTTGACACGAATGCAGGCGCGTGCGGACCTCCGGCGGGCCCTCCTCCTGGCGCTGCGCGAGCACCTCGAACGGGTCCTTGTACACGCCATTGCCGAGGTCACCCATGTGGCTGTGCGTGTTGTCCTCGTCGCCCGCGAAGACGCCGGGCTGATTCTCGAAATCCGTGGTCGGGTCGTCGATCACGGGCGCGGGGCGCGAGAGGTTGTCCGACGGGGGCTGCTCCACGCAGGCCGTCGCGAAGAGGCCCGCGGCGAGGGCCAGGGGCGCGCCGCGGGTGAAAATCGAGATGAAACGATTCATGGTCTCTCTCCTTTCTTTCCGCATGCGCCTAGAACTTGGTGAAGTCCTCGCTGAGCAGGATCGTGCGCAGCGTCTTCTTCAGGTTCATTCCATTCGCGAGGAAGTCGTCGACGTAGGGCTTCAGCACCTCCGGCGGGACGGTCGCGAGGTCCGAGACGATGTCTTCCTTCGACATCGCGAAGTTGTACATGCGCGCCACGGCGCAATCGTGGACGTCCGGGTCCTTGGCCATGGCCTGGCCGAGCGCGGGCAGGTCGGCGACGGGCTCGCCGAAGCGCCAGGCCGTGCTCTCGCCGTCCCGGAGCCAGTGCGAGAGCACGGTCTGCTGCGGATCGGGCACGGTCGGCGTCTCGACCTGGCTGTTGTTCGCCCATTGCCCGTTCATGTCGAAATTCGCGAAGAGCGGCGCGACGCGGTTCAGCGTCACGTGGCAGTTCGCGCAGACGACCGACGACGTGTCCTGGAAATCGATCGGGCTCGTCGCCACCGATTCGAACGGCCAGGGACCCGTGTAATCGGCGCCCTTGACGGTCGTCGGCTCGGCCGCGTATTCGGCGGGGAACTTCGTGCAGACGAAGATCTCCTGCACCCAGCGCACGCGCCGGAACGCCATGTTGCCGTAGAACTGCATCATGACGCCGGGGTTCGTGAGCACGCCGGCGTGCGCGCCGACGCCGTTGTTGCAATCGCCGTCGGTGAACGTGTTCGTCGCGCCGTCGTACGTCGGGCAGGTGTTCGTCGTGGCCGTGAAGAGATCCGTGTAGGGCCTCTCCTCGACCATCACGCGCGTCGCGAAGACGGGCGCGGTGTTGCGGCTGGGCTTGCCGTCCTGCGCGCCGCCGCCCTGGCGCATCGTGTCCTGCCACCATTTGATCATGCGCGAGGTGAAGCGTTGATCGGCGAGCATCGCGTCGATCTCCGCCTCGTAGGCCGCGCGCTGATCCGTCGCATTCTCGACGTTCTTGATCTGCTGCAGCGTCGGCAGGTTCCGCACGAGCTTGAGCGAGGCCGTGCGCAGCGCCTCCGTGTAGCTCGTGACCCGGTCGTCGAGCACGGTTTTGTCCGGGATCGGAGGCGCGTCGGGGTCGCCCCCGGCCGTCCCGCCGCCGCCCGGATTGTTGTTGTCCCCGCCGGTCGTGTCGCCTCCCGACGGCGGCTCGAGGCTACTGGGCCCCGAGCTCGAGCACGCGCCCGCCGCGATCGCGGCGAGCAAGGTGAGCATTCTGGTCCGCTTCATGGGCCGCCTACCTTTCGTCCTCTTCATTTCTCCGCCGCGATCCAGATCGATACGCTATTGCGGAAGGTGTTGAACGCGCCGCTTTGCCCGCCGAACTTGAACGGATGGGCGGCATTCCCGTCGGGATTCGTGGTGATGAAGAGCTGGCTCGCGGGCGGATCGTTCGGGTTGACGCGATTCTTGATCTGCCCGCACGCCTTCGCCGAGTCGCTCGAGAGCGCCGTCATGTCGACCGCCGCCACGGCCTGTCCATTGCCGCCGCCGTGGCAATTCAGGCAGACCTGGAGGGGCTGCCGCGCGTTGGCGTCGAACGAGGCGACGTCCTTGCAGCCGCCCGTGGGCCCGCCGTCGCCCGCGTCCGGCGACGCCGGCTCGTACTTCTCGATGGTCTCGAACGCGAGCGAGAGCTTCGCGTCCCTCGACCAGTTCACCAGGACGAGCGTGCCCGGCCCGAGCTCGCCGGATTCGCCCGCCGCGTAAATCGTGTCCACGTTCGAGAAGCTGTCGACCGGATCCGGGTTCGGATCCTTTCCGAGCGGGTGCACGACCCAGAGCGGGTGCACGATCTTCAAGCCCGTCTTCGAGGTCGGGTGCAGCTCGATGTTCGTGAGCTCGAGCGTGGTCTCGGCGAGCAGCTCGGCCTGGAACGTGACGGCCATGCCCTCGAATTCGGCGCCGAGCGCGCCGAGATAGATGGCATTGAATCCCATGATGGGCGCGAAGGGATCGATGTACGGGCCCGCGGCCGGAGGCGGCTGGGTGAAGTTCTGCGCCTCCTGGGCGAGCCACGCCTTGACCTTGGGCAGGAGCGTGTCCTTCAGCGACGCCGAATCGAGGTTCGTCCCGCTATGCCCCTTGCCCGACATTGCATACGTGAGCAAAAGGCTGTTCTCGGGCTGCGTGGACACGATCCCCGGCCAGCTCACGAACGACTGGTAACGGTCCGGCCCGGCGAGGAAGGGCGTGTCGGCGAGGCCCGCGACGTCGTGGCAGAGGCCACAAGCGCTCATGAGATCGGCCTGCATGGAATCGAACAGGTCCCGGCCGTTGATGATGACGGGCCCGGCCTCGACGCCGGCATCCGATACGTTGCCGCCGCCCGTCGGACCCGGCGCGAGCCCCGAGGGCGCCTCGACACAACCCGCCGCGATCGCCGAGGCCAGGGCGGCGAGCGCGCCGAGGCCGATCGCAATGGCTCGAAAGTATTGCTGTTTCGGTTTCATCATCGCAAGCATGCCCATGAGAAGAGAATGGCCGAGTCGCGGAGCGGCGAGAAGCCCCAATTTGTCATGCACGGCCTGCGCCATCCGCTCCCTCTGTGCGTTTGCACCCGAGCCGTACGAACGCGCCCAGGGCGCCGTCCGGACTGCGGGCGGATGGATGAATGATGCCCCAGGGTGGATCAACGATGAACCAGGTCGAGGGGCCCAACCCGCGGCGGTTTTTGATTGCACAAAACTGGTCCCGATCGGCCGGGCGGATGTACCCGAAGCGCATGAATCGGATCCTGCTCCCCGCCCTCGTCTCGCTCCTCGCCATGGGCTGCGGCAAAGCCGCGGTCCAGACCCAAGCGCTCGCCCCGAAAAAGGCCGAGGCCGTCGCCGTCGCCCCGCAAAAAGAAGCGGTCGCGAAGGCCGAGGTCGAGGCGAAGGAGGAGCCGGTCGAGGCGGGACGCCGCGAGGTCGGCGATTACGTGGTCTATCGATTCTCGGGCAGCTTCCAGAAGGCGCCCGTCACGCTCACCGAGCGCGTCGTCGCCCGCGAGAAGGGCGCCCTCGTGATCGATTTCATCCTCGAGGAAGGCAAGACGACGAGCGAGCTGCGCGTGAAGCTCTCCGACGCGCCCGCGACGCGCGGCGAGGTGCTCTCCGTCTCGCGTATCGAAAAAGGCAAGCTCGTCGCGGCCAGCGTCGACGAATACGAGGCGCTCATGGCGAAGACGATGGTCGTCGCCGACGAGAACGAGGAGTCCCTCGGCTCCGAGCACGTGGTCGCCGTGATGGGCAACGACATGCTGCCCGCGAAGCGCACGAGCTTCCGGGTGAAGATCGGCGACAAGAAGGCCACGCTCACCACGGTCGTCAGCGAAAAGTTCCCCTGGGGCGACCTCTCCGGCGAGATCGCCGCCGAGGACGGCTCGGTCATCTATCGCGCCGAGGTCCTGAACGTCGGCCACGTGGTCGAGTCGAAGACGGGCAGCGAGCCGCAGGTCGCCCGCTCCGATTTCGAAGATTACGAGTGATCCAGAAGGACGAGCGAACGCCGAACGAGGCAGAAGCGGCAGACACGTGAGCCAACGTTCGGCCGGGCCGCTCGCGCCGCCAGCGCTTCGTCTGCCGCCGAGTCTGCGCTAGACTCGAGACGAGCAAGGAAGGTGCGCATGGACGAGAGCGCGGACGGGCTGCACGGAGCCGGCGGCGACGAGGAGAGTGCCGGGGCCACGCTCGACACGAGGAAAGCGGAGGGGCCCGATCCCGTGATCGGCGCCGGACTCGCGCTGTTCGGCATCTTCGTGATGGGCCTCGGCGGAGCGCGCGACCTGCACTACGTGTTCAACGCGGGGATGTTCGTCGCGGTCGGCGGGGCCGTGACGTTTGTCCTGTTCGTCGCCCTCACGGCGATGAAGGAACGCACGAAGCGTTAGGCGATCTCTTCCTCGACGGCCGCGAGCTCGCTCTCCGGCACGCCGAGGTCCGCGGCGACGTTGTGGAGCTCCGCGCGCTCGGCGGGCGAGAGCCTCCCGTCCGCCGCCGCGACCTTGGCCAGCAATCGAAGGATCTCGACGCGCTCGCGGCCATCGCAGAGCGTCTTCAGCTCACGCACGCAGAGCGCGAGCTCCTCGTCGCGCAGCTCCGGCAGCTTGCCCTTCAGGGCGCGCGTGAGGGCCTCGATTGCGTCGGAGGACAAACCGTTGATGTGGGCGAGCGAGCTGCGGAGCGTCTGCTCTTCGTTCTCGGTGAGGCGGCCGTCCGCGTCGGCACCCGCGACCTTGCCGAGCAAGACGACCACCGCAGCGATGTAACGAAGCACGACGCTCTCGTCGTCAGGCAGCGCGCGGCGCAACTCCGCGAGCAGCGCATCCACGTTCGGATACGTGTCCCCTCGCTTGAGGCCGAGCCAGGCTAGGAGTCCCACGACAGACCAACGTACTCGGGGTGATTCTCGGGGGTCAATCCTCGGGCAGCGCCGCCTCGCCGAGCCATTCGGCGACGGGGTCGTCCGTCTTCGGCGTCTTCAGGATCGAGCCGTCGGACGCGTCCTTGCGCACGACGAGCGTGCGGCGCGTCGTCGTGTCCGGGTTCTCACGCGCCACGACCGTGATGATGTTCACGCCCGGCCGGAGCGGCGCGTCGAACTCGAACGCCGCCTTCTTGGGGTCGACGCCGTCGCGGTTCGACTTGTAGTAGAGCTTGCGCGAGCCGACGAAGACGTAGAGATCGAGCAAGCGCTCGCCGTCGGAGGCGGCGCCCGTGATCTTCACCTTGTCGTCACGCGTGGCCATCGCCGCGGCGTTCACCTCGAGCGTGGGCGGCGCCTTCGAGTAGACGTCCTCGTACGCCGGCGCCGCGGAGGGGCTGCCGCCCTGCGCAGCCTCGGCCACGGGCACGAAGGCGAAGCGGCTCGAGCCGAGGTCGACCTTGTAGAACTCGCCCGCCTTGCCCGTGATCGCCACGGTCTCGCCGGCCTTCAAGCGGCCGAAGACGAGCCCGTTCGGGTCGGGCGTCGCGCGCAACGTGGCGCCCTGCGGGCCCGCCTTCGCCGTGCCCGAGGTCTTGGTGATCGCGACCGGGCTGCCGACCGGGATCTTCACCTTCTCGGTCGCGACCTCGCGCAGGTCGCGGTCCCCGACGGACAGGCTCAGCGTGGCCTCGGTGTCCTGCAGCTCCGGCTGCACGTCGAAGGTGAAGACCACCTTGCGCACGTCGCCCGGGTTCATGTTCGAGATGTCGAACCGCCCCGCGCGCAGGAGCAGGCCCTCGCCCGAGAGGTTCGCGATGTTCGCCTGCGTCTCGAACGAGCGGCCCTTGCCGACGTTCTTCACGGTCAGGTACATCGAGACGCCCTCGCCGCGCTGGACGCGGCCGTCGCCGTTGCCGCTGCGGTCGTCGACGATCTGGTAGGCGTACTGGAAGAGCGGGCGCTCGAGGGCGCGGATCGTCGGGCGGATCTCGGCCGTCGCGGGCTCGAAGCCGCCCGCGGCCTCGAACTTCACCTTCACGCCGTCGGCGCGGCTGAGCGCGTCCATCGGGATCTTGCAGACGCGCTTCTGGTTGGCGAGGCGCGGCTTCGTCGAGCCGATCTTGCGGCCCTCGACCTCGCACCAGCCGAGCGGCGCCTTCGCGGTCTTGCTCTGGCCGGGGGCGATCTTGCCGAAGACGAGCTCCTTGCCGTCGAGGTAGCCGCTGTCGCTCTCGGTGGCGGCGCGCAGCCGGTAGATCGGCTGCTTGCCGTTGTTCTTCACCGTGACCGAGATGTTCATCGGCTCGCCCGCCGTGACCTCGTTGTTCGGGCGGTCGGTCTCGACCTTCACCTCGAGCTCGTTCTTCGCCGGCCCCTGCGCGCTGTCGGACGGCGCGTCGGACCAGTCGTAGCCGAGCTTCGAGAGCTCCGCGGCGACCTTGTCGAGCTCGTCCTTGCGGACCTTCTCGATGTGGTCACGCGCGGCGTCGATCTGCGCGTTACGCGCCGCGCCGGCAGGCAAACGCTGGGCGAGGTCGCGCGCGAAGCGGATGGGGAAGTCGACGCGGAAGTCGTCGTCGGTCTCGCCGCCGCGCTCGCGCATCTCCTCGCGCTCGGCGCTCGTGAGCTGGTAGCGCACGACCTCACGCGGCTTCGAACCCGTCTGGGCCTTGCCGTTCGTCAGGTGCGCCGAGAGGTCACGCTCGCGCAGGCCGTCCTTCTGGATCGTGAGATCCATCTCGAGCTCGTCGACCGTCATCGGATCGAGCTCGATGTCGGGCGTGACGCCGACGCCCTGGATCGAGACGTCGCCGGGCGTGAGGTACTGCGCGATCGTGAGCTTGAGCGCGGCCTTCTCCGGCGTGACGTCGGGGAAGACGAGCTGCACGCTGCCCTTGCCGAACGTCGTCGAGCCGACGATGACGGCGCGATTGTGGTTCTTCAGCGCGCCCGCGACGATCTCGCTCGCGCTCGCGGAGGAGCCGTTGACGAGCACGACGATGGGATAGGTCGGCTCGGTGCCCGGGCTCTTGGCCTTCTTCTCGTCGCGGCCCTCGGAGGCGCCAACGGTCGAGACGATGACGCCGTCGGCGAGGAACTTGTCGGCGACGCGCGTGGCCTGATCGAGCAAGCCGCCAGGGTTGCCGCGCAGATCGAGCACGAGGCCCTTCAGCGAGCCCTTGCTGCGCAGGTCGTCGAGCGCGAGCTCGAGCTCCGTCGCCGTCGTCGCCTGGAAGTTCTTGATGCGCACGTAGCCGACGCCCGAGGCCTCGAGCGGTCGCGACTCGATCGAGCGGACCTTGATGACCTCACGCACGAGCTCGTAGGGCTTCGGCGTCTGCCAGCCCTGCTCGCCGTCACGCGTGACCCACACGGTGACCTTCGTCCCGGGGTCGCCGCGCAGCCGCCGCACGGCGTCGTCGAGCGGCATGTTGAGCGTCGATTCGTTGTTGATCTTGACGATCCGATCGTGGCGCTTGATCCCCGACCGGCTCGCCGGCGTCTCCGGCATCGGGTTGATCACGGTGAGGACCTGATCGCGGATCGAGATCACGATGCCGAGGCCGCCGAAATGGCCCGACGTGGAGAGGTTCATCTCCTTGTAGGCCTCGGGGCTCAAGAACACCGAGTGCGGGTCGAGCGTGTGCAACATGCCGTTGCACGCCGCGTACTCGACCTCGCGCAGATCGACCTCGGTGCCGCGCAGGTTCTTCTGGAGGAACGCGAAGACCTCGCGCAGGCGCGCCGAGACGTCCCAGGGCCCTTGCACGTTGTCGATCCGGAACTTCTTCTCGGCCGTCTCGACGCGGACGGTCACCTCGTTCGGATCGTCGTTCACGACGATCACCTGGGCGACGTCACGCTGGACGTAGTTCAGCGCCGACAGGAGCATCTCCTTCGGCTTGACCCGTCCGGGCTCGACGTACTTGTCGCGGATGAGCTTGAGCGTCTCGTTGACGGCTTCGAGGCGCGTCAGATCGTAGGGCGCCTTCGCCGCGGGGCCGCTGCCCGTCACGGCGAGCGCGGGCTCGAAGCCGCGCCACAGGCCGCCCGCCCCGAACTGCACCGCGAAAAACGCGGCGATGGCGAACGAAGCAAACGCGATGCCGATCTTCCCGAGTCGCTCGAGGATCTTCATACGATTCCTCGAGTATAGGCGTCACGGCGTCCACGTCGACCACGCAGAAAGACCGTTCCGCGAAGAAAGATCGCGGGGCCTTCGCGCCTAGGACGTGGTCTTCTCGCCGCCCTCGTCTTCCTTCTTAGGGAGCTGCTTCGGCGGCGGTTCGCCCTCGTCCTTGATGCCCTTCTTGAAGTTCTTGATGCCCTCGCCGAGGCCCTTGCCGATGTCGGCGATGCGGCCGGCGCCGAACAAGAGCAGAGCGACGCCCAGGATGAGAAGGAGTTCGGTGATGCTCAATCGGCCCATGGTCGTGCTCCTGCCCGGGGAAGCATCGGGCTTCCCGCGTCCACTCCAACACCCGTACCACCCTCGGGCCGCTCCGGCAATGGAGGCCAAAGCCGTAGGATCGTGAGCGATGCGGGCGAGGGGCGCTGGATCCGCCGTCCACTTTCGTCATGCGCGCAGCGAGCGGCGTGAAGGCAGATGCCACGCGAAGCGGGCCGCCAGGAGCGGACCGAGCGAGCCGAGCGCAGGGACGATCAGGTAGGCGGAGAGCGGGCTCTTTTCACGTTCGAGCGCCGAAAACACGAGCAGCGCGAGCGCCGGGCCAGAGAGCCCGACGAAAAGAGCAAGCGCGCGGCCGCCGAGGCCAAAGGCGAGCACGGAGAGGCTCGCAAAGAGGGCGCTCGAGAGAGCGGTCGAGCCGAGGAGGCAAGCGCGCACGGGCGCGCGGAGGTTCGACGGGCGGCCGAGGGGCAAGAGGCCCCGCACGGAGGCACGGCCGACACGGACGGTCATGGGGCCGGTCGTCTCGTTCGAGGGCAAGGCGAGGACGAGGTCGTCGGCCACGAGGGACGTGGTGTCGGCGGAGAGCTCGATCGAGCGAGCCGCGAGCGCCGATCCGCCGAGGAGCGAGGGGCTCATGACGAGGCGCGGAGGCTCGCCGGGCAAGCAGATCCAGGTGGCGTCGGCGAGCGGGACGGTCGCGGCATGCGGAGAGCGAGGGTCCCGGGCAGCAAAATCGACGCAGGCGGCGCGGCCATCCACGAGGAGGCGAGCGGCGAGGCGGCCAGGCGCTTCGGCCTCGAGGCCCCACGCGAGCGAGGCGAGCCCGGAGAGGGCGAAGGCGAGGAGCCAGACGGGGAGGGCAGACGCGACGAGGGAACGCGGAGAAGCGCCCAGGGCGAAGACGGCGCGGGCCTCGCCCCGATCGACGAGCCGAGCCGCCGCGAGGGCCGCGCCTAGGGCAGGGGCCACGACGAACGCGACCTCGAGCGAGACGGCGAGCGCGGCGCGGGCAAACGGCAAGCCGAGCCTCGCGGGCACGCTTGGTGCGAGCAAGAGCGGCATCAAACGTACGAGGCCCGCGAGCAGCGAGACCGAGGCGACGAGCGCGGCCACGAGCGACGCGTCCCGGAGCGTCGGGAGCGCGAGGAGGCGGAGCCCCGGCGGGATCGAGACGATCGAGCGGCTCATGGGTGGGACGTCCGCGGCGAGTGTACTAACGTTCGGGCTCGTGACGGACCGATCAGCACGCAAGGAGGCCGGATGTCCGCGGTCGTGATCGTCGGCGCCCAGTGGGGGGACGAGGGAAAAGGCAAGATCGTCGACCTGTACACGGAGAGCGCGGACGTCGTCGTCCGCTTCGCCGGCGGGCCGAACGCTGGGCACACGCTCGTCGTGGGCGACGACAAGATCGTCGTGCGGCTCGTGCCGAGCGGGATCCTCCGGCCGAAGGCGCGCTGCATCATGGCGCAAGGCATGGTGGTCGATCCGGCCGTGCTCGTGTCGGAGCTCGACGTGCTCGAATCGAAGGGGCACGCGACGCACGGGCGGCTCTTCGTCTCGGACCTCGCGCACCTGATCTTGCCGTACCACCGGCTCGTCGACGGCCTGCGCGAGGCGGCCGCGACGGACGGGCAGAAGATCGGCACGACGAAGCGCGGGATCGGGCCGTGTTACGAGGACAAAGCGGCGCGCCGCGGGATCCGCGTCGGCGACCTCGCGGACATGGCCGACCTCGAGCAGAAGCTCGCGCGGGCGTCGAGCGCGTGGAGCCCGGTGGTGCGCGCGCTCGGCGGCGAGATGCCGGACGTCAGCGCGATGATGACGGAGCTGCGCGCGCTCGCGCCGCGGATCGTGCCGCTCATCGCGGACACGGCGAGGCTCGCGGACGAGGCGATCAAGAAGGGCGAGCGCGTGATGTTCGAGGGCGCGCAGGGGACGTTGCTCGACCTGGATCACGGGACGTACCCGTTCGTCACGTCGTCGTCGGCCGTGTCCGGCGGCGCGTGCGTGGGCGCGGGCGTGGGGCCGACGCGGATCAATCGGGTCCTCGGGATCACGAAGGGGTACGCGACGCGCGTGGGCGAGGGGCCGTTCCCGACGGAGCTCGCGGGGGATCTCGGCGATCGGCTGCGGGTCGCGGGAGGCGAGTTCGGCTCGGTGACGGGCCGGCCGCGGCGGACGGGGTGGCTCGATCTGCCGGCGCTCCGGTACGCGGCGCGGGTGAACGGGCTCGATGGGCTCGCCGTGACGAAGCTCGACGTGCTCAGCGGGCTCGACACGATCGAGGTGTGCGTCGCGTACGACACGCCGGAGGGGCGCACGACGGAGCTGCCGATCCGGCACGTCGGGAAGGCGAGGCCCGTGTACGAGAAGCGGCCCGGGTGGCGCGAGGCGCTCTCCCAGGCGCGGACGATGGCCGAGCTGCCCCAGGCCGCGCAGGACTACGTGCGGTACCTCGAAGCCGAGATCGGCGTGCCGGTGTTCCTGGTGTCGGTGGGGCCGAGGCGGGACGAGACGATCGTGCTCAAAGACGCGTTTGGCTGAGCTTCAGGTCGACAGGCTCTTCATGTCGATCGAGAAGCGATAACGCACGTCGCCCTTCACGGTCCGATCGTACGCCGCGTCGACCTGCTGCATCGGGATGACCTCCACGTCGGAGACGATCCCCTTCTCGCCGCAATAATCGAGCATCTCCTGGGTCTCGCGGATGCCGCCGATGAGCGAGCCCGCGATCGTCTTGCGCCCGAAGATCAGGCCCATCGCCGCGATCTCGAGGGGTTTGTCCGGCGCGCCCACGAGCACGAGCGTGCCGTCGCGGCGCAGGAGGCCGAGGAGCGCGTTGATGTCGTGGCTCGCCGACACGGTGTCGAGGATGAAGTCGAACGAGCCCATCGCCTTGGCCATCGCGCTCGGGTCGGTGCTCACGAGGAAATGGCTCGCGCCGAGCCTGCGCGCGTCGGCCTCTTTCCGCGCCGAGGTGCTGATCACCGTGACCTCGCAGCCGAACGACGCGGCGAACTTCACGCCCATGTGCCCGAGCCCGCCGAGGCCGACGACGCCGACCCTCTGCCCCTGGCTCGCCTTCCAGCGCCGGAGCGGCGAGTAGGTCGTGATCCCCGCGCAGAGCAGCGGCGCCACGGCCGCGAGGTCGAGGCCCTCGGGCACGCGGAGGACGTAGTCCTCGTTCGTCACGAGGACGCTGGAGTAGCCGCCGAACGTCGGCGTCTTCCCGTCCCGCTCCGTCCCGTTGTACGTGAACGTGGCGCCGCCCGTGCAGAACTGCTCCTCGCCTTCCTTGCAGCTCCCACATTCGCGGCACGAATCGACGAAACAACCGACGCCCACCAGGTCGCCCTCGCGGAACTTCGTGACGCCCTTGCCCCTGGCAGACACGCGGCCGACGATCTCGTGGCCCGGGACCATGGGGTAGGTCGAGTTGCCCCACTCGTTGCGGACCTGGTGAATGTCGGAATGGCAGATCCCGCAATAGAGGATCTCGATCACGACGTCGTGGTCGCCCGGGTCGCGCCGCTCGAACGTGAACGGCACGAGGGGAGATTTGGCGTTTTGCGCAGCGTAGCCGTGAGCTCGAATCATCCGCTCTGCCTACACGCAAAGGCCAGGCGCGGCAACGGCAGGGGCTCGGGCTACGTGCCCGCGTCTCCCTCGAACAGCGCGGGGACAAACCCCTCCACGGTCGCGAGCGCCTCGAGCAGCCCCGTGCGCGGCGCCGTCCGTTCGAGCCCCGCCGTCGGCGGCGCGAGCACGGTTCGGCTCGGCATCACCTGCGCCGTCGAGGTCACCGCGCCGCGCGTCGTCAAGAGCCGCGACGGCGAGACCGCCTGCACGGGCAACTGCCACTCGCCCGAGGTCCGGCTCTTGGCCTGCTTGCTCCGCCAGTAGTCGCGCGCGCGCATGCCCGCCGCGCGCGCGTCGAGGTCCGGGATCCGCGGCCAGAAGCCGCCGCCCGCCGCGCCGAGCGAGCTCGCGAGCGCGTCGTGCCTCGCGCGGATGGACGCCGCGTCTTCGCCGAGCCGCACCTCGGCGAGTGACTCCGCGAACCGGTCGTACGCGCCGAGCAGGAGCGCCCGCTGGCCCGACGCCACGATGCGCGACGTGGCCTCCTCCCCGAGGCGACGAACCTCCGCCGGATCCCCACGTCGAAGCGCCGTCACGTGCATCCGCCCGAGCAGCCCGAGGCACGCGGCCTGCTCGTCGCCGTTCGGGCCCGAGGCCTGCGCGATCGCCCGCTCGTACGAGAGCAGCGCGTCGGCGAGCTGGCCCTCGACGAGGTGCACGTCGCCGAGGAACGCCTGCCCGAGGGCGCGGCCGAGCGTGGTGCCCACGATACGCGCGAGGTTCAGCGCGTTCGTGACGAGCATGCGGGCGCGGTGCAGGTGCCCGACGTGGAACTGGTGACGGCCCGCGTAGAGCGTGCCCACGAAGAGGTAGTGGCCGCCGAGCTTGTGCTCCTCCGCGTAGGCGAGGAGCTGCGCCGTCGAGCTCACGCCGAGGTCCCAGTCGTAACGCGCCTCCGCGAAGAGCGCGCAAGCGTGCCACGCGCCGAGCAGCCGCGCAGGATCGGCGAGCCGCTCGGCGAGATCGGCGGCGGCCTGGATCTCGCGCTCGGCGCCGTCGAGGTCGCCGGCCTGGCCGAGGGCCACGCCGTGCAGGCTCCGCGCGTGGCAGAGCTCGACGAGGTCGCCCGCGCGTTCGGCGAGGGAGGAGCCCGCGGCGAGGGCGCGCGTGGCTTCTTCGACGAGGCCGCGGGCGAGGGCGACGCGGCCGAGGACGTTCGTCGCGGCGGACCTGTGCCGTTCGAGCGAGGGATCTTTCCCGGCCGCCGCGATGGATCGCTCGGCATGCGCGCGCGCCTCGGCGAGCTCGCCGCGCGCCTCGTGCACGCGGGCGAGCGCGGCGCCGAGCATGGCGGAGGCCGCGGGCGTGTCCGCGGCGCAGCGCTCGACGAGCTCGTGCAGCTCCTCCGTGCCGCCGAGCAGCCAGCGGAGGCTGACGAGCTCGGCCGTCGCCGTGAGCTGGATCCGCCGTTGCTCCGGCGAGGCGGGCAGGGCCGCGACGAGCTCGATCGCGCGGTGGAGATTCTGGCCTGCGCCCGGATCGTTGGTAGCGCCCGACAGGCCCGCCGTGAGGTAGGCGTCCGCGGCGCGGAGCGTCTCGCCGGCGCGCTCGAGGTGGCGCGCGAGCGTGGCGGGATCGGCGCCGCGACGCTCGAGCTGGCGGGCGATCCGCAGGTGGTGCTCGCGCAGATCGGCGCGCACCGCGCGTCGCTCGAGCTGCTCGAGCACCACGTCGTGCACGAACGAGGTCGACGTCGGCTCGTCGAGCAGGAGGCAACGCGTCTCGGCCTCCGCGAGGGCCTTGTCGATGCGGCCGGTCGTGAAGATGCCGAGCGCGCGCAGGTCCGATCGCAAGAACGTCCGGCCGAGGAGCGCGGCCACGCCGAGCACCTCGCGAGCGTCGGGCGAGAGGTTGTCGACGCTGCGGCGGAGCGCCTCGGTGATCGAGGCCGGGGCGCGGTAATCGGCGAGGTTGCGCGAGCCGAGGCACAAGGTGCCGAAGGCGGTTCGACCGACGAACCCCTCGACCTCGAGGTTCTTGATCACCTGGATGCCGAAGAGCGGGTTGCCTGCGCCGAGCAGCGGCACGTGCCGCTCGAGCTCGCGCAGGATCGACGCGTCCCCGCCGCGGGCGAGCTCGGCGAGCAGCCGGTCGTTCTCCTCGCGATCGAGCGGGCCGAGATCCATGAGCTCCACGCCGCGCCAGGCCAGGCGGGGCGGCGGCCTCGTCGTGCCGAGCAGGAACACCTTCGCCGCGCCGAGGCTGCCCGACAGGATCTCCAGCACCGCGAGCGTCGCCTCGTCGCCCCAGTGCAGGTCCTCGATGGCCACGAGCACCGGCAGATCCGAGGCGATCCGCGTGACCATCCTGCGCACGAGCTCGGCCACCCGCCGCGCCGACGCGGGCCGGAGCAGCGTCCGCCGCACGTCGGCGTCGCCGAGGCCCCGGCCGAGCTCCGGCACGAGCGCCGTGAAGAGCTCCGCGTCCTCGTCGTTCGCCGCGTCGATCGCCCCCTGCACGAGCGCGCCCGTCGGGCCCTTGCGGCGCGTGGCCGTGGCGAGCCGGCTCAGCGCCTCGCGCAGGGGCGAATACGGCACGAGCGCGCTGAGCTCGCGGCACCGCGCGTAGATCACCACCGCCGCGCCGTCCTGCTCGACGACGTTGAGCAGCTCGGAGACGAGCCGGCTCTTGCCGATCCCCGCGTCGCCCACGATCACCACGGGTGAAGCGCCGCGCGAGGTCGTGCCGAGCACGCGCGAGGCGAGGCGCGACAGCTCGCTCTCGCGGCCCACGAAGGGCGCTTCTTCCGGGTTGTGGCGCGGCGGCATCGAGAACGAGCGCGCGCTCTGCGGCGCCCTCGTGCTCTGCGGCCCGCGCTCCTCGGCCGAGGGCTCCTCGCCGCGCAACGTTTCGTAGTAGATCTCCTTCAGCCGCGCGCAGAGCTGCGCCGCGCTCCCCGGCCGCAGCGACGGATCCTGCGCCAGGAGCTCGTCGACGAGCGCCGTGACCGCCGGCGGCGCGCCTGCGACCACCTCGCGCAGCGGCACCATCTCGCCGACGGTCCGGTTCATCATGAGCGTCCGCTGCCCGCGACCCTCGAAGGGCAATTTCCCGGCGACGAGCTCGTAGAGGATGGTCCCGAGCGCGTAGAGATCCATACGCGGATCGGGCCGCGCGCGCCCGCCGCGCAGGCACTCGGGCGCCATGTAGCCCACCGTCCCCGCGGTCACGCGCGTGTCGTCCGGCTGCCAGCTCGACGTCAGCGTCGCGAGCCCGAAATCGAGCACCTTCACGCGTGGCTCGTGGGGATCGACGATGACGATGTTGCTCGGCTTGAGGTCGAGGTGCAGGACGCCGCGCGCGTGGCAATGCGCCAGCGCCTCGGCCACCTTGCGCATCAGCCGCACCGCCTCCAGCGTGTCGAGCGCGCCCAGCCGTTCGAGGTAAGCGTCGAGCGTCTCGCCCGCCGCGAGCTCCATCGCCAGGTAAAACCCCACGCCCTCGACGAACCCGTAGCCGTAGAGCTGGATCAGCGACGGGTGATCGAGCTTGAGCAGCGCCTCGATCTCGTTTTGCTGGCTGATCAGGCGCTCGGCCGTCAGCTCGGCCGCGGTCGTCTTGAAGACCTTCAGCGCGGCGGGCACGCCCGCGTCGCTCCGCGCGCGGAACACGGCGCCGAACCCACCTTCACCGAGGAGATCCTCGATCGTGTAGTCCCCGACGCGCGCCCCTCGCTCGAGCCAGCGGTCCCCGTCCATCACGACGAATCCTTCGAGGCCGTTCTTTCTGGTTCTACAGGGTGCCGGAGGAGACGACCGAAAGATACGGCCAAGACACGACGAATGCGTGCGCTTCTCTCCGTCCGCGGCCGCTTTTCGCGCGGAGGCCGTGATGCGCTTCACGCGACCGATCGGTATACTGCGACGCGTGATCCCGAGCGTCCTCCTCGCGTCGATCGTCCTCGCGTCTCCGACGCCTCCCTCGAGCGGACAAGGCGCGAGCCTCGTCGCCGCCGCCGCCGCCTCGGGCCGACCTCGGGAGTGCGCATCGACCGTCCGTCGCGGGTTGTCCCGACGCCCCACGGTCTGGGAGCTCGCGCGCGCCCCGGAGCTCGGGCGGTACTGTGATCTCGTCGGGCGCGCCAAGGCGCTGCTCGTCTCGGATCCGGCCGCCGCGAAGAGCGCCGCCGAGGGCGCCGAGAAGGTGATGCCCGGGTTCGCCGCGCCGCGCGTGCTCCTCGCCCGCGCGCACCTCGCGCTCGGCAAGCTCGACGACGCCGCGCGGGAGTTCGAGCTCGCGCGTGGCAAGGATCCGCGCAGCGTCGAGGACCCGCCGACGATGCACGACCTCGCCGAGGTCCTGCGCCGGACGGGCAAGCTCGACGACGCGCTCGTCGTCTACCGCGCCCTCGTGCCGCGCATCGACCTGCTCGGCTCGGCCGATCGCCGCGTCGCCGTGCTGCTCGAGGCCGCGCACGTCTCCATGGCCGTGGCCGCGTCACGCGCGACGCCGGCCCCCGCCGAAGCGCCTTCCGCCGAGGCCAAGCGCTCGCCGCTCGACGAGGCCGCGGCGTACCTGCGCGAGGCGCGCCAGCGCCCGCCGAGCGCGCTCTCGGGTGACGTGCTCCTCTCGCTCGTGCTCGTCCTCGATCGGAACGGCGAGCGCGTGCAGGCCGACGCGGCGCTCGCCGATGCGCGCGCTTCGGGCGTGCGTCTGCGCGCGGGCGGCCCGAGTTACCTCGCGGCGGCCGAGGACAAGGCTTGCCTCGAAGCGCTCGCGGCCGAGGGCGCGGCGGCGGTGAAGCTCTGGGAGAGTTACCTCGCGGGTCCGGGTGGCAAGACCCCGTGGGCGGCTGCGGCGCGGGCGCGGCTCGAAGCCGCGAAGAAGGCGCCTCGCGCCGCGAAGGGGGCGCCGTGAAGCGCGCGGCGTTCGTCGCGGTCGCGCTCGCCGCCCTCGTGTGGCCCTCTCCGCGCGAGGCGCTCGCCGCGCCTTCCGTGTGGATGAAGGCGCGTGATCCTGCGGGCGCCTCGCGCCTCGACCTGCTCGACGAGGCCGATCAGCTCCTCCTCAAGTACGACCTCGCGCAGAGCGAGCCCATGTTCGAGCCGAGCGCCGCGGTCGACCTCCTGCGCATGAAGGACGTCTACCTGCTCGAAGCGGTAAAGCGCCTCGAGCAAGCGGGCGGCGCGGAGAGCGCGGATCCTCGGGTGCGCGTGCGCCTCGGCCACGTGCTTCGCCGGCTCGGTCAGGACAACAAGCCGCCGAACCCGATCCGGCTCGAGGAGGCGATCCGCGTGCTCCTCACCGTCGCGAAGGGCAGCGCGCCGCCCGCGATCACCAGCGTCGCGTGGAACGAGCTCGCCATCGCCTACGCCGTCCTCGGCAAGCGTGATCAGGAAGTGCAGGCGTATGGCGAGGCCCTCGCGCACGAGCCGCTCGGCCACCACCGCGCCATCCTGCTCGCCAACCGCGCCGAGTCGTACATGGGCATGGGCCGGCTCGAGGATGCGATCGCGGGGTATCGCGCCGCGCTCCGCTCGCTCCTGCCGATCGAGATGTTCCACTACGGCGTCACTGCCCTCTGGGGCCTCGCGGTCGCCACGGATCGCGACGGCGACCTCGACAGCGCGCTCGCCTCGATCGCCCTCGCGCGCGCGTACGACCCGGGAGACAGCAAGATCCACGCGTCTTCCTGGTTCTTCTCGCCGCCGCACGACGAGGCCTGGTACGAGGCGCTCGGCGCCTGGAGCCGCGCGCGCGCCAGCAACCTCGGCGCCGTGCGCGCCGACGCCTACACCCGGGCCGTCGAGTCCTGGGAGGCCTACCTCGAACGCGCGCCGAGCGACGACCGCTGGATCCCGCTCGCCCGCGTTCGCCTCGAGGCCTGCAAGAAAGAGCGGGAGCGTGTCCTCTCGGCGGCGCGTCGCCGCTGAGGAGCTTCTCGTGACCCTTTACGCGGACCCAAGGGAGCACCACGCTCCCCTGTCACCAGGGCGGAGGGCGTTCGGTTGAAGCGGGATTCGCTCTTCGAGGAGTCGGTCGTCTGGGCGGGGCGCCCCAAGGCCGTCACGTCCCCGGTGCTCTATCAGATCGCGGCTGCGATCGCGGGCGTCATCTCGGCCATCACCACGGCCTCGGCCGTCGTCGTCGCCACCGCGCTCGGATCGAGCCCGGGCGCGCTGCTCGCCTTCGCCGCGTGGATGGCCGTGCTCGCGGTCGCCTTCGCGCACGGGCCCAAGTGGTGGCGCAGCGAGCTCGAGTTCGTCGTCACCGAGCGCCACGTCATCCTCCAGCGCGGCCGCCACCGCCGCATGATGGATCGCTCGGCGATCAGCTTCGCCCGCATTCATTGGGACCCCAAGCGTCCTGGCATCGGCGACCTCGAGCTCGTGCGCGCCGTGCCCACGGGCGCGCTTCGCCGTCGCCTCGCCATCGTCTTCACCGGCCTCGTCGCGCCGGATCGTGTCTGGGCCATCGTCCGCGGCGTCACGCCCTCCACCCCGGCGGGCGACGGCCAGCGCCTGCTCGCGCAGCGCCTCGACGACGGCGAGCGAGTCCTCTGGTCGGGCCATCCGCCCGACAGCCTTCGCAAGTGGCTCCCGTCGAGCGGGCGCGCGGCCCTCGGCCTCCTGCTCGGCCTCGGCCTCTTCGCCTCCGCGATCTTCTCCTCGCGCCACGCCGTGCATGCCGCGCGCACCGTCGTTCGTGGTGGCCTCTCGCCCGAGTCGCTCTCCTTCTTCGCGCTCGTCACCTCGCTCGCGCTCACGATCCTCCTGCTCGTCTCGGCGGGCGCGTTCGTCGTGTATGCCTCGATCGTCCGGCCTGCGCGGCTCGAGACGCGGACGCGTTACTGGGTGACGAACCGGCGTGTCCTCATCCAGCGCGGCGACGAGGAGCTGCACCTCGAGCGCACGCGGATCGTCGACGTCATCGATAGCCCTGCGGCGGGCGGCTACAACGATCTGTTCCTGGTGCTCGATGGCCCGCGGGCGCGGGCCTTCGCGTCGAGTGGTGCGTTCGGCGAGCGGGAGACCGAGGGCTTGCAGCCTGTGCTCCGGCGCATCACCGACCCGGAGGCCGTGCGCCGGATCATCCTGCGCGCGCCGAGTGAACCGGCGCTCTCGCCCGTGGGCTGAGCGTGGGCTTCAGGCGTCGTCCTCCTCGTCCTCGTCCATCCAGTCGCCGCCGGACGTCGCCTCGGCCTTCGTCGCGCCCTCGGTGGGCTTCGCGGGCAGGCCGAGCCGCTCGCGGGTCGAGTACATGTTGGAGCGTATGAGCGCTCGCTGGTCGGAGGCGCCCTCGAGCAGCCGGTCGAAGATGTGCAGATCGTCGACCGTCGCCTTCCCGGTGAGGCACATCGAGATCGGCATCGCGAGGTCCGAGTCGTCCGCGAAGGCCGCGACGGCGCGATCGAGCAGCGCGCGATCCTCGGGGTGCCACGGGCCCTCCGGCAGGACGCCGAGCACGCGCATCCAGGCCGTGTATTCGTCCGGAGGGCTCGCGTCCCGGACGCGGCGCAGCGCGGCCCACTCTTCCTCGGTGACGGGGCCGTGGAGCTCCTCCGGCCCGAGGAACGCCGCATATTCGTCGCGCACCTTCCGTCGCGACGCCTCTTTCTCCCCGGCCGTGAAGGTCCTCGCGTAGAACGAAGGCGCGACGCCGCCCCAGAGCTCGGAGATCGTCGAGACCACGTTGAGCGCCTCCGCGCACGCGAGCTCTCCGCGCCGGAGCGCGGCGCGCAGCGGCGTGATGGCCATCTTGAGCAGCGTGGGATCGGCGGTGATCAGGCCCCGGAGGCGCGTGTCTTCGCAGAGGCGGGCCGCGAGCTCGATCCGGCTCCCGTCCGTGTCCGCGGCGTGGGCGTCCGTCAGGATGCACCGCAACCCCCAGCGCGCGAGCTTGTCGTCGTCGCTCCGCAAGGCCTGCTCCACGGCGGGGCGGAGCAGCTCGAACGGCGCCTTTTGCAGGAGCTTGTCGATGCTCGCGCTCATCCGCGACCAGGCGCCCGGATAACCGGCCAGGCGCGCCGCGATCAGCCGCTCCGAGAGCGCCCCGGGCCTGGCGTTGTTCGCGCCGAGCATGCTCGCGACCTTGCTGATGATGTAATCCGATCGGCGCGTCGTCACCTCGGGCGCCTCGAGGACCAGCTCGACGATCGGCGTGAGGTCCGCGCCCGGCGGCATCATGTCCTCGGCGAAGCTGGCGGCCAGGAAGTAGGGCGTGGAAAACTCGTCGCGCAGCGCGCCCGGCGCCGACAGCGCGTACTTCGCGAACGCGAGGCCCACCGCCGCGGCCCGGTCGTGCGACAGCCCCGTCGCCATGGCCTTGTGCTCGGTCGTCAGGTGGAACGAGCGGCCCTTGGTCCAGCCCGCGAGCACCCGGAGGAACGCCTCGATGCCGCCTTCGCGGGACAGGAGATGCGCCCCCGCTGCGGGCATCCTCGTCTCGTAGGTGCCGCCGGCCGAGAGCATCGTCTCCAGCACGTCGACGGCGATCGGGTCGGGCAGCTTCGCGACGAGGTCGGTGAACTCGCGCTCCTTCTTCATGAGCGCCCAGCGCGACTCGTCGAGCATCGCCGAGATGCGCTCGATCGGCTCACGCAGGGCCGCGGCGTCGTCCGCGGACAGGTGCGCGAGGGGATCTCGTTGCCACTTCCCTGCCCACCACGGCAGCTCTCCGCGCGTGGCCAGCGCTTCCCGCGCCGGCTTGCGCACCTCGGCGATGGGGTCCTTGGCCAGCGTCTCGAGGAGCTTGATGGCGCGCTCGCTCGTCGGGCGCAGCCCTGCGGCGATCACGGCGCGGATCTCGTTGTTCGGGCTCGCGGCGAACGCCTCCACGCTGTCGTTCACGGGCGCGCCTCGCCGGAGCAGCTCCCCGACCCCTTCGGCGACGACGTCCGTGTCCTTGTCCGCGTGGTCGTCCCACGTGGCTTGCTCCTCGAGAAGCTGCGCGACGAGCTGCAGGAGCGACGCGTCTCCGAGCAGGCCCGCCGCGGTCGCGCAGAAGCGCATGGCCTCCTTCGCGGCGCGGAAGACCTGGTGGTCGAGCCTCCGGATGTCTGGATCGTTCCAGGCGGCATCGTCGTCGTCGTGCCCCTCGTGCAGCACGTCCATCAGCGTGATGGCGCGGCGCGCGATCGTGCGGATCTCTTCGGCTGTCGCGAGCAGCGGATACTTCTTCGACATGGCCTGGTCCTCTCCCTTCGAGCGCGCTCCTACGCCGGGAAGAGCGCGCGGTATACCTCTTCGACCGTGTTCACGAACGTCACATCGAGGTGCAGGTCCTCGGGGACATCGGCGCGGTTCGCCTCGGGGATCACCACGCGCGCGAGGCCGGCGCGCTCGGCGGCGATGAGCTTCGCGCGGATGCCGCCGACGGGCAGCACGCGACCGCTGAGCGAGAGCTCCCCGGTGAGCGCGGCATCTGCGGGCGCCGGCCTGCCCGAGAGGGCCGAGACCAGCGCGGCGAAGATGGCCGTCCCGGCGCTCGGGCCGTCCTTCGCGAGGGCCGCCTCGGGGACGTGGACGTGGATGTCGGTCGACGCGAGCTTGCCCTGCTCGACGCCGTAGCGGCTCGTCTCGGCCCGCAGGTGCGAGAGCGCCGCGCGTACGGACTCCTTCAGCACGTCGCCGAGGCTGCCCGTCGACACGAGCTCGCCGCGCCCTGGCATCGTCGCGGCCTCCACGAAGAGCACCGAGCCGCCGCCGGGTCCGACGGAGAGGCCGGTCGTCACGCCGACGGGGAGCACGCCGAGGGCCTTCGCCTTCGTGAAGCGCGGCGGACCGAGCGCGGCCTCGACCTCGGCGACGGTGATCGGCGCGCCAGCCTCGTCGTTGGCCTCCGTCGCGCCTCCGTCCTTTCGCGTGACGAGCGCGAGGGCGCGCGCGCGCAGCACCTTCGCGAGCGCGTGACGGAGCTGCCGCACGCCGGCCTCGCGCGTGTGGCCGTCGATGAGCGCCGTGACGGCCTCGTCCTCGATCTCGGGCGTCTTCGGCAGGCCGATCTCGGCGCGTAGCCGATCGAGCAGGTGCGTCCGCAGGATCATGGTCTTCTCGACGGCCGTGTATCCCTCGATCTCGCAGAGCTCCAGCCGGTCGAGCAGCGTCGGGTGGATCTGGGACGTGTCGTTCGCCGTGGCCACGAAGAGCACGTGCGAGAGGTCGTAGGGCACGCCGAGGAAGTTGTCCTGGAAGTGGGGGTTTTGTTCTGGATCGAGCACCTCGAGCAGCGCGGCCATGGGGCTACGCGTCCGCCCTTCGCCGATCTTGTCGATCTCGTCGAGCAGGACGAGCGCGCTCGCGCTGCCAGCCTGCGCGATGGCGCGGAGGATGCGGCCGGCCGACGCGGCGACGTAGCTCAGGCGGTGGCCGCGGATCTCGCTCTCGTCGTGCACGCCGCCGAGCGCGACGCGCGCGAAGGGGCGGCCGAGGGCCTCGGCCATCGCGCGGGCGATGGTCGTCTTGCCGACGCCGGGCGGGCCGGCGAGGCAGAGGATCATCGAGGCGTTTTCGCCGCCGAGCTTGCGCACCGCGAGGTACTCGGCGACGCGCCGCTTCGGCTTCTCCAGCCCGTGGTGTCCCCGATCGAGCGCGGCGCGTACGGCGGCGAGGTCGATCGGCCGCTCCGGGTCTGGCTGCCAGGGCAAGCGCGCCATGAAGTCGAGGTGGTTCGTGTACGTGGAGTAGTCGTGGTGGTTCGACTGCATGCCGCGCAGGAGGCGCAGCTCGCGCTTGGCCGTCTCGCGCGCGGCCTTGGGCATCCCTGCCTGGGACAGCTTGCGCTGCAGCCGCGCGAGGTCGTCGCCCTCCTCGGCGATCGCGGGGTCGTGCAGGTCGAGCCGCTTCTGGAGCTCGACGACCTGCGACCACAACTTCTGCCGCAGGGCCTTGGGCACCTCGGGTTTCGCCATCGCCTGACGCAGCATCTCTTCGAGCTCGCAGGCGGCGTGTCGCCCGTCGGCGCGGGCCGCGAGCAGGAGCGCGACGCGGCGGATGCCCTCTTCGAGCGGGTGCTGGGTGAGCTCGGCGAGCTCGCCCTTGCCGGAGATGGCGCGCGCGGCGGCGGCGAGCGCGGAGCGCAGGGGGGCGTGGAAGTCCAGGGGCTCGGGCGCTGCGCCTTGGTCGAGGGCGGCGAAGAGCAGGTGGGCGGCGGAGAGCAGCGCCTTCGTGTCCGGCGTGGGCTCGTCCTCGTCGGGCGTGTCCACGTCGGCCGTGTACGGGGGCTCCTTTCCGCGCGCGGTCACGAGCCGGGCCCTCTTGAGGCCGGCGAGCGTGAGGGACGTCTCGTCTGCGGCGACGATCCGACACCTCGTGCCCCACCTGCCGGTGACCAGGGAGGGCAGCTCCACGGAGGAGGTGATGGTCAGCGCGAGGATCTCCGGTGGGACCTTGCCGTCGCGTGCGGCGCGCGCGAGCGCGACGAGGGCGACCGTGTCCACGGCGGGGACGGTGAAAGAGCGTTCTTCGCCTGGGAGGACGGCCTCTTCGAGGAGGCCGATGAGAGGGAGCTGTGTACGCGCCACGTTCCTGACAACCAGCGCCCGGGCGTGGATCGCCGCGGGGGCGGATGGGTTTTACCGGGTCCGTGGTGGGGCGCGCCAGAGAGATTTGGTGGGGGCGGGCGGCGCGTCAGTCCTTCACGACGAGGAACTCGACGCGGCGGTTCTTGTCGTGGCACGCGTCGGAGTCTTCGGTGCAGAGCGGCTTCGTGTTGCCGTGGCCCTTCGCGTCGATCTTGACGTTCGGCAGGCCGTGGTTGTTGAGGTACTGCGCGACGGCCTTGGCGCGCCGCTCGGAGAGGTCCTGGTTGTGCTCGGCCGACCCGCGCGTATCGGTGTGCCCTTCGATGCTCAGGTGCACGATCTCGGGATGCGCCTTGAGCAGGGTGACGAGGTCGCCGAGGACCTTCTGCGACTGATCTTCCTTGATGTGATCGCTGTCCGTGTCGAACAGGATCTGGTGATCGATCTCGAGGTGATCCCCCTTGAAGTGCGCCTCGCCCACGTCGGCGGGCGCGGCTTCGGCGGGGGCGGCGGTGGCGGGCGGCGGGGGCGCGTCGTCGCCCGTCTTCACCTCGAGCTGTGCGCTGCCGCCGCCGCCGCAACCCACGGCGAAGAGAAACGCAACCACCATCGTCGACATCATCGTTCGGCTCACGGAATCATCCTCCCTGCGTCGGGACCGTTCGCGGCCCTGCAATTGTGTCCACGGGACCACGAATGCGGCGACGCGTCAATCAGGTGACGGCCTCCCCGACGCTGCGGACGGCTTCGAGGAAGGCGTGGGCAGGGTGGGTGGATGGTGTGGGCGGGGTCGATGGATGGTGTCCGCGGCTTCGAGGAAGGCGTGGGCGGCTTCCGGGATGGTGTCGACAGGGTCGATGGATGGTGTGGGCAGGGTCGATGGATGGTGTCCGCGGCTTCGAGGAAGGCGCGGGCGGCTTCCGGGAGGGTGTCGACAGGGTCGATGGATGGTGTCCGCGGCTTGGAGGAAGCCGTGGGCAGGGTCGATGGATGGTGTGGGCGGCTTCGGGGAAGGTGCGGGCAGGGTGGGGGGATGGTGTGGGCGGGGTCGATGATGCCGCCCGCATGGTTGATGGATGCCGCGCCTGCTTCCCGGGACCTTCCAAGCCCGCTACGATCCTGGTGTGAGCCTCGAAGCCTTCGGCGTGAAGAACCTGCGGTGCCTGACGGACACGGGCCTCGTGCCGATCCGCCCGATCACGGTCCTGGTGGGTCGGAACAGCTCGGGGAAAAGCACGTTCCTCCGGGCATTTCCGTTGCTACGGCAGAGCGTGGAGACGCCGAGGAACAGCCCGATCCTCTGGTACCACGAGCGGTTCGTGGATTTCGGGTCGCTGGAGATTGCGGCGAATGAGAGGCTGACGGAGCCGAGTGTGACGTTCGAGTTTCGGTTGAAGTTGGCGTCGAAGAAAACCGAAGCTACAGGTACGATCGACATCGCCGTCACCCTGGTGGGTAGGGATACACCAATAATTAGTGCATACGAATTTCGCAGCGAATCAATGCGTTGGTTGTGGCATCTGGATGACGAGGGGCGAGTGCAGGGACTCGCGGTCAACGGAAAGCGAGTGGAGCTGCAAGAGTCGCTCGCACTCGGAGGCACCGCCTTTTTACTGCCGACCATCCAATTGGGTAAACCTACCGCGATACGTTACTTGGCAATGCATGAGTCTGATGATTTTGAAGAATTCGATTCGGAAAACGCCATAAAATCCATCGAAGATGTTGCTCGTGGCGGCCCACCGCGAGTCCAGATGACCAATGTGGTGAGGCATCTGGAGAATATGATAATCAAACTTCAAGACGAGGCGCTCGCCGAGTATATGCATCGTGTAGCATACATTGCTCCCCTGCGTGTTCGAGCCGAGCGGGCCTACCGAATTCAAAATCTCGCCGTGGACGAGGTCGATCCTGACGGCAAAAACCTCGCGATGTTTCTTTATTCTCTGATGCCAGAGGAAGTAGAGAGTCTTGCTGCGTTCACACGGGAGGCGCTCGGATTCGAGGCCAGGATTCTGCGAACTGGGATCCACGTCGAGATCCAAGTCAAAGAGCAGGGCGCGAAACGTTTCGTCAACCTTGTTGACGTTGGATTCGGCTATTCCGAGGTCTTGCCGCTCATGGTCGCTCTCTGGTCGAGTTATCGCCGACCGGAGAACAAGAAGCGCCGCCGCGCCTCCCTCCTCGCGCTCGAACAGCCCGAACTCCACCTCCACCCCGCCCACCAGGCCAAGCTCGCCCGCATGCTCGCCGAGACCGTCATCGAGAGCCGCAAGACCGGCCCCGAGGCGCGGATCATGGTCGAGACGCACAGCGAGACGCTGATCAACGGCCTCGGAAAGCTCATTTACGACGGGACACTCAAGCCCGAAGACGTGCAGATCGTCCTCTTCGACCTCGACGAGGAGACGCGCGAGTCCGTGGTCAAGCTCGCGGGATATCGCGAAAACGGCGCGCTTCACGACTGGCCCTACGGCTTCCTCTCCCCGGTAGGAGAACGCCTCGTTCACGAGCAAGCGGCCGAGTAGACCATGCTCATTCACATCGACGGCTCCGCGGTCGCCGATGCGATCGCGGGGAACGAGCGCTCCCACGGCTCCATCGAGAATCTCCTACTCGCCCACCACGGCGGCGTCCATATCGTCTCTTTCGACCTTCGCGACGCGGAGAGCATGCGCGCCGTCGACTGGTCGCCCCGCGCCAGGCGCGTGCTCAACCGCTTCATCGAAGAGCATTACGCGCAGATCGCCGGTCTACGCAGCGACGTGGCCTGGCATCTGGAGCTGGGCCTGGGGCCGGATTTCGACGGCAAAGCCCGTTCGCTACCCGATGGCAGAAGCGCCATCCGAGCATCGCTGCACGATTTCGAGAGCCTCGATGCCGTCGCTCGTTCGATCCTCCTCGGGGAGAACAAGACCGACGCGGAGCTCTTCGAGTTGCTCGGCCTGATGAGGCGCGCGATGCGGGGCTGGGAGCACCTCGACATGCTCTGCACGCTCCGCGGTGGAGGGGGCTCCCAGCTCGGCCGTGAATTTGCCGCGCTGCCGTCCAGGGGGACGATCGTGCTCGCCGTTGCCGACAGCGACAAGCGGCATCGGGACGGTGGGCACGGGGAGTCCTATCACGGCCTGGAAAAGGAGGCGGCCAAGCGCCCCGCGTACCAGCGCGCTCGCCTGCTCCCCAGGCGCACGGCCGAGGCCGTCGTGCCGCTTTCGGTTTACCGAGAGGTCTTCGGTGCGAAGAACGGTGATCACCGCGTCCGCGCTGTCGAGCGACTCGAAGTGCTCGTGTCCTCGGCATCCGGCGAGTGCATTCAGTACGCTCATCTCAAGCAGGGGATCACGCTGTACCAGGTCGAGCATCCCAGGACCGCGGACGAAGGGATTTACTGGCGCGACGTGGCGCAGAAAGCAGAACGCGATCGATGCACGAAGCCTGAAAACAAGTGCGTGAAGCGTGACGAATGCAAGTGCTTCGTGGTCGACAAGCTCGGCGACGGTGCGCTCGTCGATGTGATCGCATGGATGAAGACCGTTCCTCGCGAGAAAGACCTCGCCAAGCGTTTCAATTTCGCCGAGGATCACGATCTCCGCGCCCTCGCCGACGAAGTCCTCTCCTGGGGCCTCGCGCTTCGACCCGTGCGCACGTAGACCCTGACCGCACATCCCGTCCGTCCCTCCCTCATTCGTGGTACGGAGCCCCGCACGGAGCGCGACATGTCGAGCAAGTTCAAGTTCTGCAAGACGTGGACGAGGGGATCGATCACCTACACGGCCCGCGGGCGCGGCATGGACGGCCTTTACGGGGGCTGGGAGGCGACGATCACCGGGGATGCGGAGGTGAACGGCGTTCGGATGGCGGTGACCATCACGATGGTTTTCTCGATCCCCGAGGAGGGCGAGGGGGCGCTCGTCGGCACCTGCGCGCTGCGCAGCGGGCTCGATCTCGGCCCCGTCACGAGCAGCCTCACCCTGGACACGCCGGTTCGCGGGACGGCGCGGCTCATCGGCGGCAAGGAGAAGCCCACGCTGACGCTCGTGGCGCGCGGGGAGGCCGTCGCGGGCAGGGCCGAGGCGTTTGGCCCGAACATGACCGTCGACATGCCCCTCTCCGCGCCCGGGAGCGAGGAGACCCTGACGTTCGAGGTCGCGCCGCTGCACGCGTCGCTCTCGATCCCGAAGAACAAATTCGACGACGAGCTGCCGATCATCCCCACCGACGCGCAGGTGAAGGGTGATCGGGTCCTTTATCGGCAGCGTATCGAGGTGAAGGTCGTGCGGCAGGAGGACGGCGAGGCGATCGATTCGGTCGACGTCGAGCTGAAATCGAGCCGGAGCGAGGACGAGATCAAGCCCAAAAAGACGAAGACCGACGGCGAGGGCAAGGCGGAGTTCACCGTGGAGACGCGGGAGCGCGGCGAGGCGACGTTCCGGGTGGAGTCGAAGGAGGCGAGCTCGGACGAGCTGCCCGTTCCTTTCGAGGAGGCCTGGTACGAGAGCCTGTTCAGGGTCACGGGTTATCATTATTGCCTGGAGGAAGAGCTCGGGGGAGAGCTCGTGGAGGCCCAGGGCCTCTCCGGCAAGCACGGCAAGAGGTTCCTTTTCCACAGGAGAGGCGTCGCGACGCAGGGAACGGGCATCGCCCGCGACGGCAAGTACGTGCACGTCACGAATGGGGGGACCTTGAAATTCAAGGGGCAATGGCTCGAGGCGCCGGAGAAGGCCCGGTTCAAGAAGGACGACCATCCCGGAGGCTCCACGAGGGTTCCTCCCACGCCGGGCGTGACGGCCGCCGGTGATTTCACCATCGTCCCCAAGCTTCATTACGTGTGGATCGGCGATTCGAAGAGCGGTCGTGTCGTCGGCGTTCGTCAGGTCGCGGACGTCGGTTATGACATCAAGGGCCCCCGATTGGACTGTTTCCTGGGGACCGGCCAGGCGGTGGTGGACGAGTGGATGAGCCAGGGCGGCGACCTCAAGTTCAAGGACCAGAAGACGAAAGAGGTGCACCCGACCGCGAAGGTCAAATACCTCGGCCCGAAGGGGCCGGCGCAAAAGTCCCCGGAGAACCCGCCCGAGAAATCGCCGTCCCTCGACCCCGGCCCGAGCGCGCCGGACGGCGGCGTCGATACCCGCTCCGGTCACCTCCAGCGGGCGATCGGCAAGGTGTCCTCGTACGCGACCCTTTATCCCTCCCTGCACCTCGAGGTCGAGCAAACGCGCCCGATCCTCGACGAGAAGAAGCGGACCTTTTCGCAGGAGACGTCCTCGTTCGCCGCCGACATCCAGGGCGACGAGGTGCATTTCATTCGCCGCGGCACCGAGCGCGGCAGGAGCGTCGACGCCGATATCTACATGGTCGGCGATGACGCCTATCGCGTGGTCGAGGGCCAGCGGGTCGCGGCGCTGAGCCTCTTCTGGGCCCTGTGGCCGCTCGACCTCATTGCACCCCTGACGTTCGCGTCGAGCGTCGCGACCTTTCAGCGGCACGATATCCTCGACGGGCGCCGCGTGGAGGTCCACCGGGTCGATAGCGAGGCGGCCCCTTCGCTCCAGAAAGGGGCCGCGATGGCCGCCATGGGAATGGTGAAGGGCCTCTTGATGAAAGACGCCTCCCCGCGCTCGGTGCGCGGAGAGCTGTGGGTCGATCCGCAGGCAGACGCGCTCGTCCGCGTGACGCTCGATTACGAGGTCGAGGGCGAGCCCGCGAAGAAAGGGCGCGCCGCTCCGATCGGCGAAGGTCGGCTCACGATGGCCGTGAGCCGGATCGGTCAGGTCGAGATCACGCTTCCGCCCGTGGCCTAGGGCGCGGGTTTCGCAGGCGCACCGCGCATTTGCTGCACGAGGAGCACGAGGTCGGTCCCTGCGTCGGGCATCACCTCGTGCGGGACGTCGGGGGAGAGCGCCACGAGGTGCTCGTGATCGATTCGCGTGTCGCTCCCGTTCGCGCGCACCGTCCCGGCGCCCGCGAGGGCCTGGATGGTGACCGGCACGGGCGCCGTATGCATGGGCAGCACCGTCCCGGCGCGCAGCGTGATGATCACGACCTTCATGAACGGGTTGTCGAGGAGAACCTTGACCTCGAGCGGCTCGCCCGGCCCGGCCTCCCTGGGGATCGTGAGCGGATCGACGCGCGCGCCCTCGGCCTTCGCGGCGCTCGCTGGAGCTTTTGCTTCGTGCGCGTGCTCGTCGTGCGCGTGATGCGCCTCCTCGGCGCTCACGCATTTGGCCCCGGGGGGCGGCGAGCCCGCGCAGGCGGAGGCGGCGCAGGCGACGAGCGTGAGGACACCCAATCGAGATACGAAGGTCATTTGGCTCGTTCCTTGTGTTCGTGCGTGGTCGGGTGGAGTGGCGGGCCGCGGAGCAAGGCCGCGATCGAGGGCCAGAGCGCCTCGGGCGTGAGGGGCGGGCTCTTCGATGCTCCCGCCATTTCCTGGAAGGCGGCGCCGCGGAGGATCCCCGTGACGGCCCAGACCATCACGTCCACGGGCACGGCGGACGTGATCGTCCCCTTCTCCTGGGCCTCGGCGAGGCAGGCTCGGACGAATGACATCGAGCGCTGCACGGATGCCTGCACGCGCGCGGCGCCCTCCTCGCCTGCGGCCTCGACGAGCCGGTCGTTGAACGCGAGCCTCAGGATCTCCGGGTGCGCGCGTACCAGCGCGAGGCGGCGGAGGAGGAAACTCTTCAGTCGTTCGAGCGGATCGGGATCCTCGGGCGGGAAATCCTCCAAGAGCATCCCCTCGAAGACGTCCACCGCCGCCGCGACGATCGCGCGCTTGTCCTCGAAGTGGCGGAAGATGCTGCCGTCGGCGATGCCGACCTCTCGCGCGATCTCGACGGCCGTCAGGCGATGCACGCCGGCTGTGGCGATGATCCGCAGCGCGGCCTCGGCGATCTGCCGCCGCCGATCCGCGCCGGGGAGACGTGTGCGCGTCATTGTAAGCTAGTAATTGCTTGCATCCGAGGCCGTGTCAAGCCCGGGGAGGGTGCATTTCACGGGGCTGGCGCGAGGCTACCAGGGTAGGCGAGGGAATGCAGGAGCTCGAACGAGGCGAGCTTCCAGGCGCCGTTCTTTTTGTGGAACACGGCGGAGTTTGCCGCGAAGAGGAGGACCTTTTCGTCGACGGGCAGGTCGAGCTGCGGCGGAGGCTTGACCGAGTTCGCGAATTTGAAGGACGCATAGGCCGTGTCCCCGTCGAGCTCCACGTCGATGGCGCTCGGCATCAGGTTCGCGTCTGCGTCTTTCATGATGGGCCCGAAGCCCGTGAGCACCTCGACGACGCCCTCGAAATGGTGGACCTGACCATTGAAATCAACGGCGTCGAGCACGAAATCGTCTGTGAGGGAGGGGAGCAGGTCCGGGAGCCTCTCCGGATCGGCCGAGTCCACCACGGCGGCGAACGCGAGGAGCGTCGAGCGGATCTCCTCTTTGGCCTCGAGGACGGAGATGCGCGCTTCGAGGGACGCGAGGTCGGGCTCGCCCTGCGGCGCCTCGGCAGGCGGCTCGTCCACGGGCTCGCAAGCCGCGAACAGGCTCACGAGCGCAATGGCCAGGAGGGAAATGCATTTCGCTCCCGAGCCTCGGAGCGTGCGCCCGCGCCGCGGACGGTGAACACGGCTGTCGCTGTTCATGGAACCTCTTCTACGTAATGGGTTTTCAGGACGACTGCTTGCCCTGCTCGACATCGGCTGCCCGGAGGTGCCGGCAAGCAAGTGCTCACTTACTTAGAGGGCACCGATGTGAGGTGTCAAGGGTCGGAGGGGCGACGAGGGCATCCCCCATCCCGGCCGAACCCCGTTCCGTGGTACTCATCACTGCGGATCACCTCGGGGGTTCCCATGTACGACTGGAACGACAGCGCCCCGTCGCTTGATGGACAGGGACGCGTGATCTCGCTCTCCGGTGGCCCTGCGTCGCGTGGCTTCGCAGAGCGGCCGCGGCCCGTGAAGGTCGTCGACGAGACCCTCCGGGACGGCCTGCAGAGCGCCGCCGGCTTCCAGCCCGACGCCGCGCAGAAGATCGACCTGCTCCACGCCATGGCCGCCATCGGCGTCGACGTCGTCAGCGTCGGCCTGCCCGCCGCAGGCCTCGCCAACGCCGAGGACTGCTTCCTCCTCTGCCGCGAGATCGTCCGCGAAAAGCTCGCCGTCGTCCCCACCGCCGCCGCCCGCACCGTCGTCTCCGACGTCCACGGCATCGCGCGCGCCGCCGATCGCGCCGGCATCCCCATCGAGGTCTACGCCTTCATCGGCAGCTCCCCCATCCGCCTCTCCGTCGAGGGCTGGGACACGGACTTCCTCCTCGGCGCCATCACCGCCGCCGCCCGCGAGGCCAGGGTTGCAGGCTTGCCCTTCTGCCTCGTCACCGAGGACACCACCCGCTCGAACCCCGACGTCCTCCGCACCCTCTACAAGGCCGCGATCGACGCGGGCGCGAGCCGGATCTGCCTCTGCGACACCACGGGGCACGTCACGCCCTACGGCATCGAGGCGCTCGTCGGCTTCGCGCGGCAGACCCTCGCCGAGCTCGGCGCGAGGCACGTCGAGCTCGACTGGCACGGGCACAACGACCGCGGCATCGGGCTGCCGAACGCGCTCTGGGCCGCCGCCCTCGGCGTCGATCGCGTGCACGGCACCGGCCTCGGCGTGGGCGAGCGCGTGGGCAACACGAACCTCGAGCTGCTCGTCGAGAACCTCGGCCTGCTGGGCGTGCGCGCGCGTGTCGCCGAGGCTCGCCTCGTCGAGTACTGCGAGCTCGCCTCGCGCGCGCTCCGGGTCCCGATCCCCGCAGGGCACCCGATCGCAGGCGCGAAGACACGCGGCGCGCGCTTCGAGGTGCGCCCCTACCGCGCTCCCGCCGAGGCCGAAGAAGCGCAGCGCATCGAGCCGCCCGCGCCTGGTGAGAGGCTCGTGCCGATGTCCCTCCGCATCGGCGGCAGCGCCGTCGCGCTCGCGGTCCCGCCGCGCAGGACGTTGCTCGAAGCGTTGCGTTACGACCTCGACCTCGTCGGCACCAAGCAGGGCTGCGACAAGGGCGATTGCGGCGCGTGTACGGTCGTCGTGGACGGCGTCGCGACCCTCGCTTGCCTCACGCTCGCGGTCGAGGCGGACGGCAAGGACGTCTGCACGGTCGAGACGCTCGAAGGCGCGCCGCACGTCGACGCGTTGCTCGACGGCTTCGATCGCCTCGGCGGCGGGCAGTGTGGCTTCTGCACGCCCGGCATGCTGATGACCGCGACGGCGCTGCTCGACAGGAACCCGCGCCCGACGCGGGACGAGATCAAGTGCGCCATCTCGGGCAACCTCTGCCGCTGCACGGGTTATGGCAAGATCGTCGACGCGATCGAGCTCGCGGCGAAGATCCGGCGCGGCGAGGCGGAGCGGGGCGTGGGGATGCCGGGGATCGAGGACACGCCAGAGCCCTTGCCCTCGAACCAGAAGAGCTCACGCGAGGGGAGGCAAGGCCAGTCATGACGGACGCGCACAAGCCGAGTGGCCTCCGGGGCCTCGTCGGGAGCCGCACGCGCACGTTGCTCGCGCCGCGCGTGACGGGACAGGTCCGCTACACCGACGACATCCACCTGCCGCGCATGCTCTGGGGCCGGATCGTCCGCTCGCCGCACCCGCACGCGCGTATCGTGCGCATCGACGCGACACGCGCGCTCGCGAAGCCGGGCGTCGTCGCCGTCATCACGGGCAAGGACATGCCCGAGCGCTTCGGCATCATCCCGTGGACGCCGGACGAGTTCCCGCTCGCCCTCGAGCGCGCGCGCTTCGTCGGCGACGCCGTCGCCGCCGTCGCCGCCACCGACGAGCGGATCGCGCACGAAGCGGCCGAGCTCGTCGACGTCGAGTACGAGGTCCTGCCGGCCGCGACCGATCTGCAGACGGCGATCGACAAACCCGAGGTCGGGCTCGGCAAGGGCGGCAAGGACAACGTCTCGAAGGAGGTCGACCTCGCGTTCGGCGACGTCGACCAGGCGCTCGCCGCGAGCGACGTCGTCATCGAGGGCGACTACTACTACGAGGGCAGCGCGCACGCCCCGATCGAGACCCACTGCGCCATCGCGAACCTCGACAAGAACGGGCTGCTCACCGTCTGGTCGACGACGCAGGTCCCGCACTACCTGCACCGCGAGCTCTCGCGTGTCCTGCGCGTCCCGCCCACGCGCATCCGCGTCATCCAGCCGCCCGTCGGCGGCGCGTTCGGCGGCAAGAGCGAGCCGTTCTCGCTCGAGTTCTGCGCGGCCAAGCTCGCGATGATCACGGGGAGGCCCGTGAAGTTCCTCTACACGCGCGAGGAGGAGTTTTACGCGCACCGCGGCCGGCACCCGATGCAGATCCGCATGAAGGTCGGCGCCAAGCGCGACGGCAAGCTCACGGGGGTTGACGCGCGCACGTTCATCGACGGCGGCGCGTACTCCTCGTTTGGCCTCGTCACCACCTACTACTCGGGCCAGCTCCTCACGCTGCCCGCGTTCGCCGACACCTACCGCTTCCGCTCGACGCGCCTCTTCACGAACAAACCTCCCTGCGGCCCGAAGCGCGGCCACGGCAGCGTGCAGCCGCGCTTCGCCTTCGAGGTCTCGCTCGACAAGATCGCCCGCGCGCTCGCGCTCGATCCGATCGAGCTGCGGAGGAAGAACCTCGTCCCGCCGGACACGACCACGCTGAACGGACTGCGCGTCACCTCGAACGGCATCACGCAGTGCCTCGACGCCGTGGAGAAGGCGAGCGGCTGGAAAGAGCGCTGGGGCAAGCTGCCGAAGGGGCGCGGGCTCGGCGTCGCGACGAGCGCGTACATCAGCGGGACGAACTACGCGATCTACCCGAACGCGATGCCCCAGAGCGCCGTGCAGCTCAAGGTCGACAGGTCCGGCGTGGTCACGGTCTTCTCGGGCCAGAGCGAGATCGGCCAGGGCTGCGACCTCATGCTCGCCGTCCTCGTCGCCGACGAGCTCGGCCTGGATCTCGGCTCGGTGCGCGTCGTCTCCGGCGACACGGACCTCACGCCCGTCGACCTCGGCGCTTATTCGTCGCGCGGGACCTTCATGAACGGCAACGCGTGCCTGATGGCCGCGCGCGAGATCAAGCAGAAGCTCGTCGCCGCCGTCGCCGAGAAGCTCGAGGTCGATCCGAAGAGCGTGCTCGTCACGCGTGGCGCGCTCGTCGTCGTGCACGATCCGACGCGCGGCGTGAGCGTCACGGAGGCCATCCAGCTCGCGGAGGCGAAGTTCGGCACGCTCGGCGCCGTCGGTCACTACAACACGCCCAAGCTCGGCGGCGACTACCGCGGCGGCACCATCGGCGCCTCACCCGCGTATTCGTTCACCGCGCACGTCGCCGAGGTCTCGGTCGACGCGCGCACGGGGATCGTGCGCGTCGAGGACATCTGGGTCGCGCACGACTGCGGCAAGGCCCTCTGCCCCGTCATCGTCGAGGGGCAGATGGAGGGCTCGGCCTACATGGGCGCGGCCGAGGCGCTGCTCGAAGAACACGTCATCGGCCCCGACGGCCTGCACAAAGGGCCGAACCTGCTCGACTACCGCATCCCGACGAGCCTCGACGTCCCCGAGCTACACGCGCTGATCGTCGAGAGCGAGGATCCAGAGGGCCCGCTCGGCGCCAAGGAGTCGGGCGAAGGCCCGCTGCACCCGTCGATCCCCGCCATCGCGAACGCCATCTTCGACGCCGTCGGCGTCCGCATCGACAGGCTGCCCTTCTCGCCGGCGCGTGTGCTCGCGGCGCTGCGGAAGAAACAAGCCGAGGCGGAGTGAGGCCACCATGTTACCGCTGCCCGTCTTCGATCATCACAGGCCGCGCACCCTCGCCGAGGCGATCGACTTGCTCGCGCGCCTCGGCGACAAGGCCGTCATCCTCGCCGGCGGCACCGACCTCCTGCCCAACATGAAGCAGGGGCTCGCCGAGCCCGAGCACGTCGTCTCCATCGCCGGCATCGACGAGCTCCGCGGCATCTCGCTCGTCCGCGAGGGCGACGCGGACAAACTCGTCGTCGGCGCGGGCGCGAAGCTCGCCGAGATCGAGAGCTCGATCCTCGTGCGCCGCGCCGCGCCCGCGCTCGCCGAGGCCGCGTCCCAGGTCGGCGGACCGCACCACCGCTCCATGGGCACGCTCGGCGGCAACATCTGCCTCGACACGCGCTGCCGCTACTACAACCAGACCTACTTCTGGCGCAAATCGCTGGGCTTTTGCCTCAAGAAGGACGGCACGGTCTGCCACGTCGTGCGCGGCGGATCGAGGTGCGTCGCCGCCGCCTCGAACGACACGGCCCCCGCGCTCATCGCGCTCGAAGCCGACATCCACCTCGTCGGCCCGCGCGGCGCGCGTGTCGTCGAGGCCCACGATTTCTACGTGGCCGACGGCGTGAAGAACACCGTGCTCGAGCCGGGCGAGCTCGTCACGCGTGTCTCCATCACGCGCCACCCGGGCCGACGCTCCACCTTCGAGAAGCTCCGCCGCAGAGGCGCGATCGACTTTCCCTTGCTCTCGATCGCCGTGCGCCTCGACGTCTCGGGCGTGGAGACATCGCGCGTCGACGCCGCGGACGTCGTGGTCTCGGCGCTCGGCGCTCGCCCGCGCCGCGTCCGCGCCGCCGCGAAGGTCCGTCCCGGGACCCCGTTCGACGTCGCCGCACGCGAGCTCGGAGGTGGCGCCTACGCCGAGTGCAAGCCCCTCCCGAACGTCGACGACGACACCGAGTGGCGCCGCGAGATGGTCCCCGCGCTCGTCGAGCGCGCCGTCGCCCGGCTCGAAGGCTGAAGGCGGAAGGCTGAGATCCGCGGTGTCTTGCGATCATGCGTGCGATCCACGCGCGGGCTCGAAATTCCTCCCTTGCGGCGCCGACGCGCGCGGACCAAGGTCCTTGTAGGTGCGCTTTCTCCCGTTCGTCCTCGTCGCCACCGGGGTGCATTTCTTCATCCCGGTCGTCGCCCGAGTCGCGCCGCGTCCCCAGGGCGCGATCCTCGCGATCTCGACCGGCATGGCGCGGCGCATGGAGATCGAGATCGAGCCCGAGCTGATCGAGCCGACGCGCCCGGACGAACCGCGGCCCGAGCATGAGCCGGACCCTGCCGTCGCGGTGAACGACACGCGTCCGCGCACGACGGAGTCGGTCGATCCACGCGCCGTGGATCCGAACGCGCAACCGAACCAGGTCGAGCCGCAGCAGGTCGATCCCGTGCCCACGGCCGTGCCGTCGGCCGGCGCGCCCGACGAATACGGCGCGCCGCCGCCTGCGGTGCCCGGCGTGGGCGCGGGGATCCCGGGCATCGGCGGCCCTGCGTGGGCGATCCCGGGCGTCATCCCCGAGGCGGGCAGACCAAAACCGGCGCCGACCACGGTCGGGCCTGCGCCCGAGGTCGATCGCAAGATCGCCGGCAAGCTCATCGCCGACGTGATGCGCGAGAAGGACCGGCAGCTCGGCCTGGATCTGCCGGGCGCGGGCACGATCGCGAGCGTGGTCAGCGACGTCGTGCGTGGCTCGGGGACGCCCGACGTCGCGCGCGCGACGCTCGAGGTGCGCATCGCGCCCGGCGGTCGCGTGTCGAGCGTGCGTGTCGTGCGTTCGTCGGCGGGCAACGCCGGCGACTGGAGCGCGGTCGCGGGCGCCGTGAGCGGGCGGCTCGCGAGCCGTCAGTTCACGCTGCCCGAGTCGTACGCGGCGGGCGCGATCGTGATGGTCGAGGTCATCTCGCAGCTCCAGAAGCCGGACGGCAGCACGGGCGGCACGAGCATCAACAAGGGCGGCTCGAGCGACAGCCTCGGCGGCAGCGTGAGCTTCGACGCGGCGAACATCGGCGCGCGCGCGAAGCGCCACGTGCGCGCCTCGGCGAGCGCGCGCCCGGCGACCTGATCCGGCGACGCGTGGTTCGCGAAAAATTCGCGGCCTCTGCGTCGATTGGTGGGCGGGCCTGCAGGATTTCCGGGGGTTTGTGGCAAGAGCCACAATAATCTTTGTAGAAGGGGGCTTTTCGGCGACCCGGTGGACGGGCAACACTGGGCGCGGCGACGACCACGGGCGGTGACATCCCGCGCGGCTCGTGCGACTCTCCCCAATCTCCCGCTCATGGCGAAGGAACGAGTTTTCTCTCTCGATGCGGTCCGCACGGACGGCTGGTTCGAACGCATCGGCGATGGGATCGGCAGCTTTCAGGCGCTCTGCGACATCGTCGGCGAGACGTTCTTCGCCTTCTCGATGATCACGGGGGCGCGCATCACCGCGCTCACGGTCGACCGCCGCAACCCCGACAACACCCTCGTGGACTTCGTCATCGCGCCTCCGGGCGACGAGGAAGAAGAGAGCGAGGTCCAGCGGCTGACGCTGGCCGATTTCCGGCATCGGCTCGTCGGCGCGTTGCTCACCGAGGACGCGACGCCCGGGCCGCCCGAGCGCGACACGGACATCGAGGCGCTGCAGCTCCACATCGGGGTGCGTTACCTCCTGCTCGCGCCGCTCTTCGGCTACAGCCTGCGCAAGCTCTACGTCGACGGTCGCACGTCGAGGCTGCTCGTGCTGCGCGACGGCCTCGAGCAGACCTACGAGCTCGGCGAGTTCCGCGCGCGCATCCGCGCGCACGTGCGTGAAGAGCTCGAGCGCGCCTCGGCCGGCTCGCGGTCGGCGATCGATCTGACGCGCGTCGCGGAGGCCGAGGCGGCGAGCCAGCGTGGCGATTGGTCGCGCGTGGTGCAGCTCCTCGGCGCGTGTCCGGCGCCCCTTGCGATCTTCCTGCGCACGCCCGAGGGACAGATGTTGACGACCGACGCGCGCGCGCTCATCGCCAAGGGGCTCGGCCTGCTCGGCACGGCGTGCGTGAAGCTCGGCGAGGAGCACCAGGGCGAGGAGGTCATGCGCCTCGCGGTGCAGTACGCGCAGGATGGGGCGGCGGCGGCGGACATCTTCCGCCGGCTCGGGGAGGCGCAGCTCGAGAACGGGCGCGCGGGGGAGGCCATCGGCGGGCTCCGGCGCGCGGCGAGCCTCGGTGCGCCGCCCAAGCTCATCTGGCCGCTCCTGGCGAAGGCGTACGTGAAGCGGCAGCGGTACGTGGCCGCGCTCGCGTGTGTGCGGGAGGCCCGGACGGCGGGCGTCCCCGACGCGGAGCTCATGGAGGAGATCCGCGAGATCGAGACCCGGCTCGGCACGGCGCTGACGGCGTTCCGTGGGCTCGTGCTGAGCGCGAAGAGCTGATCATTTCGTGCATGGGGTTCCGCTCGCGAGCGAGCTTCGCCCCCAAACCCCCCGCCCAATTGACACCCCAGAACCCCAAAGCTACATAGCCGCGGCGATTGTGCCGAGATCGCACGGATTTCGCTGCGTCTCGGAGCCTGGCAGCGCCCGCTCGTGATCGCGAGCGATCGCGAGAGGCGCGCGAGAGCCTCTTCGGTCGGTCCTTCATCCGGAGTACACCGCGTCTCCGGAGCACCCGGAGCACCCGGAGCAAACGATGTCCACCTACGTCCCCCTCTTCCTGCTCTTGATCGTGGCGATGGTCGTCGCAGGCGCCTTGTTCACGATCAGCACGTTGCTCGGACCGAAGAACCCGACGCCGGAGAAGATGATCCCGTACGAGTGCGGGAGCGAAACGACGGGCGGTCGCTTCGTGAAGCCGAGCGTCAAGTTCTACCTCACGGCGATCCTCTTCGTGGTCTTCGACATCGAAGCGGTGCTCATCTACCCGTGGACGGTGGAGTTCAAGAACCTCGGCTGGATCGGCCTCGCGACCATGGGCTCGTTCATCCTCATGCTCGTGGTGGCGCTGCTCTACATCTGGAAGAAAGGAGCCCTCGAATGGGAGAAATGACCTCTGGCGGCGCTGGCACGACGATCCAGGTCCTCGAGGGATCGGAGACCGGCTTCGCCACGACGAAGTTCGATGCGCTCTTGAACTGGGCGAGGAAGTACTCGCTGTTCCAGTACCCGTTCATCACGGCGTGCTGCGCCATGGAGTTCATGGCCATGGCGAGCCCTCGCTTCGACATGGCGCGCTTCGGCGCCGAGGCGCCGCGCTTCTCGCCGCGCCAGTCGGACCTGCTCTGGGTCGTCGGCACGATCAGCCAGCGCCAGGCGCCCGCGCTCAAGCGCATCTACGAGCAGATGGCGGACCCGAAGTACGTCTTCGCCTTCGGCACGTGCGCGTCGTGCGGCGGCTTCTACGACAACTACACGACGCTCGCGGGCATCGACAAAGTCATCCCCGTCGACGTCTACGTCCCTGGCTGCCCCCCGCGCCCGGAGGCCGTGATCGACGGCCTCTTGCTCCTGCAGGACAAGATCGCGCGGGGGGATCGCACGCCCGCGATCGTCAAGCCGCGGCGCGATCCCACCGTGCAAGCGGGCAACCTCGTGAGGCTCGGCAAGAAGAGCACCGCAACATGAGCAAGCGCGTCCTCGAAATCCTGAAGAGCCGGTTCGGCGCCGACATCTACGAGACCCACTCGCAGTTCGGCGACGACACGGCGGTGGTGAACCCCGAGAAGTGGCTCGAGATCGCCAAGTTTCTCCGGGACGATCCGCAGTGCGCGATGAACATGTTCGTCGACCTCACGGCGGTCGACTGGCTCGGCCGGCAGACGCCGCGCTTCGAGGTGGTGCTGCACCTGCACTCGTTCGAGCGAAACCACCGCATCCGGCTGAAGGCGCGGATCGGCGACGACGACGCGAACGGCGTGGAGATCGACTCGCTCGTGTCCGTCTGGATAGGCGCGAACTGGTTCGAGCGCGAGTGCTTCGACATGTTCGGGGTGCACTTCAAGGGTCACCCCGATCTGCGGCGGATCCTGATGTACCCCGAGTTCGTCGGGTACCCGCTTCGCAAGGATTATCCGGCGGACAAGATTCAGCCGCTCGTCGAGCTGCGCAACGTCCCCGACAAACTCCCCCCCTTCGGCCTCGACGAGGGCATGCCGTTTGGTCGACAGACCCACGACTACCCGCGGGGCGAGGAGACGAACTGAGCCATGGAACCCTTGGATCGTGACCTCGAGGAGGGCCTCCTCGAGCTGCCCAGCGAGCCGATGATGCTCAACATGGGCCCGTCCCACCCGGCGATGCACGGGACGGTGCGCATCGTGCTCGAGCTCTCGGGTGAGATGATCCAGAAGGCCGACGTGCAGATCGGATATCTGCACCGCGGCTTCGAGAAGATGTGCGAGCGGGGGACCTGGACGCAGATCTTCCCCTACGTCGACCGCTGCAACTACGTCTCGCCGATGCTGAACAACGTGGGCTTCGCGCTCGCGGTGGAGAAGATGCTCGGCGTGACGGTGCCCGAGCGCTGCCAGTACTACCGCGTGGTGCTCGGCGAGCTCGCGCGCCTCTGCGACCACATGATCTGCTCGGGCGCGATGTGCATGGAGCTCGGCGCGTTCACGCCGTTCCTCTACTTCGCCCGCGCCCGCGAGATCATCTGGGACATCTTCGAGGAGGAGACGGGCGCGCGCGTCACGCACAGCTTCGGCCGCGTGGGCGGCATGGCGAACCCGCCGACGAAGTACTTCAAGGACATGGTCCGCGCGGGCGTGCCGCGCGTGCTGCAGCTCATCAGCGAGGGCGAGAAGCTCCTGCTGAAGAACCGCATCTTCCTCGACCGGCTCGAGAACGTCGGCGTGATGTCGAAGGAGGACGCGCTCGCGCTCGGCTGGACGGGCGTCGTGCTGCGCGCCTCGGGCGTGCCCTACGACGTGCGCCGCGCGCATCCGTACCTGGTCTACGACCGGATGGAGTTCGACGTTCCGGTGGGCACGACGGGCGACAACTACGACCGGTTCATGTGTCGCCAGGAGGAGATCCGGCAGACGGCGCGGATCATCGAGCAGGCGCTCGATCAGATGCCGGACGAGGGCCCGATCAACATCGACGATCCGCGCATCGTCCTGCCGCCGAAGCAGGAGGTGTACACGACCATCGAGGCCACCATCCAGCACTTCAAGATCGTGATGGAGGGCATCAAGGTCCCGGCGGGCGAGTGTTACTCGTACACCGAGGCGGGCAACGGCGAGCTCGGCTTCTACATGGTCTCCGACGGCGGCGGCACGCCCTACCGCGTGCGCATCCGGCCCCCCTGCTTCGCCACCACGCAGGGCCTCGAGCAGCTCATCACGGGCCTGATGATCCCGGACGTCGTGCCGACGTTCGGTTCCCTCAACATGATCGGCGGGGAGTGCGATCACTGAGATGGCTACGATCAAGATCGACGGGCGCGAGATCCCCTTCGAGCAAGGGGACACCATCATCAAGGCGGCGCACCGCGCCGGCATCGACATCCCCCACTACTGCTGGCACCCGGGCCTCTCCGTCGCCGCGAACTGCCGCATGTGCCTCGTGGAGGTCGCGCCGCCCCCCGGCCGCCCCGCGCTGCAGCTCGACATCCTGCGCTGGGACCCGGAGAAAAAGGACTACGTCCCCGCCCGCAAGCCGAAGCTCGTACCTGCCTGCCAGCAGGCCTGCGCGCCGGGCATGGAGGTCCTCTCCGAGGGCAGCGATCACGTCGAGGAGGCGCGCGGCGCGGTGCAGGAGCTCTTGCTCCTGAACCACCCGGTCGACTGCCCGATCTGCGATCAGGCCGGCGAGTGCCGCCTGCAGGACTACTGGCTCGAGCATCAGGGCACGGGCAAGCGCATGCAGCAGGAGGTCGTGCACAAGCCGAAGGCCGTCGTCTTCGGGCCGACCATCGTCTACGACGCCGAGCGCTGCATCGTGTGCACGCGTTGCGTCCGCTTCACGGCCGAGATCGCCAAGGACCCGATCCTCAGCGTGCGCGAGCGCGGCAACCTGAACGAGATCGTGGTCTCGCCGGACCGCGAGCTCGACCACGACTACACGCTCATGACGGAGCACGTCTGCCCCGTCGGTGCTTTGACCTCCAAGGATTTCCGCTTCAAGGCGCGCGTGTGGTTCCTCCGCAGCGCCCGCACGATCTGCCAGGGCTGCGCGACGGGCTGCAACGCCTACCTCGACTACGATCCGCGGACGAACACGCCGCATCGGCATCGCCCGCGCGACAACGAAGAGGTCAACAAGTACTGGATGTGCGACGAGGGCATGCTCTCGTACAAGCGCGCGGTCGAGGGTCGCCTCGGCGCGGCGCTCGTCGGCGGCGAGGACGCGAGCCTCGAAGACGCGCTCGCGGCGGCGAAGGATCAGCTCGCGGGGATCAAGGACGATCCGGCGCGGGTCGCCGTGGTGCTCAGCGCGCAGCACTCGAACGAGGACAACTACGCGCTGCTCACGCTCGCGAAGACGTTCATCGGCGCGAAGGACCTCTACGTGTCGGGTCGTCCGCTCGGTCGCGGGGACGAGATCCTCATGAGCGAGGACAAGAACCCGAACACGCTCGGCGTCATGCAGCTCGCGAACGCGCCCGCGCCGAAGCCGATCGCGGCGCTCTTCGACGCGATCAAGGCGGGCAAGTACTCGTTCGTGATCGCGCTCGGCGCCGAGATCGAGGTCGAGGCGAAGGACGCCGAGAGCGCGCTGTCGAAGCTCAAGGGCGTGGTGACGATCGCCGCGCACGACGGGCCGCTCGCGCGCGCCGCGCACGTCGCGCTGCCCGCGACGGCGTGGGCGGAGCAGGACGGCACGTACGTCAACCGCCAGGGCCTCGCGCAGAAGAGCGAGCGCGCGCTCAAGGCGCGCGGCGACGCGCGTCCGGGCTGGGAGCTCGTGTCGAAGCTCGGCAAGGAGCTCGGCTACGCGATGACCTTCAAGACGCTCGCGGAGGTGCGTCGGGCGATGACGCCCGAGGCGCCCGCCCCGAGCCGTGACGCGGATCGGGCCGCGAAGCCCGAGGTGAGCGCATGAGTGCCGTCGAGATTGTCCTTTCGGTCGTCAAGGTCCTCATCATGCTCCTGTTCTTCTTGAACATGGCGGCGCTCTGCACGTGGGCAGATCGCCGTCAAGGAGCGATGGTGCAGGACCGCGTGGGCCCGAACCGCGCGGTCGTGCACCTGCCGAACATGCTGGCGCGTGGGATCGTGCTCCTGCCGCCTGCGCTCTTCGGCGTGCTCGCGATCTTCTCGTCGCTCGGCGCGCTCGCGGGCCGCGCGGCGGCCGAGCGGTTCACGGTGAACGTGCAGCTCGCGATCCTCGTCGGCTGGTTCAGCCTGCTCGTGCTCTGCGCGAAGGTGCGGAGCGGCGGCGCGATCAACAAGGCGGAGGAGATGTTCGCGGACGTGGACCCGCGATCGTTCTTCTTCGCGGGCCTCGGCGTGCACGCGCTCGGCCTCGTGGCGGGGCGCCTCGTGCCTCCCGCGTCGATGCCGCTCGCCGCGCAGGTCTCGGGCTTCGTGCTCGGCGGCGTCTTCCTGATCGTCGCGCTCTACGCGACCTCGCGCGTGCCTGACGGCCCGATCCCGCTGCGCCTCGCCGGCACGCTCCACGCGATCGCCGACTCGATCAAGATGATCTGGAAGGAAGACTTCATCCCGAAGAACGCCGACCGCATCCTGCACGGACTCGCGCCGATGCTGGCGGTCTTCTCGGCGATCGCGGTGATGGCCGTCGTCCCCTTCGGCCCGGACCTCTGCTTCACGGACGGCAACCGGAACGGCACGTTCGACTTCTCGGACCTCGGCAACCTCGTGGCCACGGTCCCGGCGAGCGGCGCGTGCAACGGCTTCCTCGTGAAGATGCAGATCATCGACCTCAACGTCGGCATCCTCTACATCTTCGGCATCGCGGGCACGGGCATCATCGGCGCGGCCATCGCGGGCTGGGCGAGCGACAACAAGTTCGCGCTCCTCGGCGGCCTGCGCGCGTCGAGCCAGATGGTCTCGTACGAGGTGGCGATGGGCCTGTCGCTCGTCGGCCTCTTCCTCGTCTACGGCAGCGTCCGCATGAGCGACATGGCCGTGTGGCAGGGCGCGAACGCGTGGGGCGTGTTCGTGCAGCCGCTCGGGTTCATCCTGTTCCTGACGGCGCTTTGCGCGGAGACGAAGCGCGTGCCCTTCGATCAGCCCGAGGGCGAGAGCGAGATCGTCGCCGGTTACTTCCTCGAGTACTCCGGCTTCAAGTGGGGCATGTTCATGACGGGCGAGTACATCGAGCTCGCCTTCTCGAGCGCCCTGCTCGTCGCGCTCTTCTTCGGCGGCTACTCGCTGCCCTTCCTGCACGCGGACGGCATCACGATCGCGTTCGGCGACACGATGCTCTTCCAGTACAAGATGACGCACCTCGCGGTGAGCATCATCTCGGCGCTCGCGTTCTTCGGGAAGACGATCTTCGTCACGTGGGTGCAGATCTTCTTCCGCTGGACCTTGCCGCGCTTCCGTTACGACCAGCTCATGAAGCTCGGCTGGACCAAGCTCCTGCCGCTCGCCATCGCCAACATGATGGTGACGGGCGTGGTCGTGCTGGCGCTCCGCAACGCGGGCCCGGCGGCGGATTCGTGGCTGAAGCTCCTCGCGGACATCACGCAGGGCTTCGTCGCCGTCGCCACGCTCGCCGGCTTCGTGGCGCTCGTGGTCGGGTTGCTCGAGCCGGTCGAGCGCAAGAAGTTCCTCGCCTCGTCTGCGGCGCGCTTCGCGGCCGCGATGGGCGGGGTCAAGCCGGAGCCTCAGCAGGCCTGAGAGGATCGAACGATGCCGAAGCGCACTCCCTCGAACCCGTGGACCAAGCCGGCCGGCAAGCCCATCGAGGGCAAGGCCATCCCGCGGCCCCGCCGTACGGCCGAGGTCCAGGCTTACCTGCCGGAGTTCCTCCGGGGCATGGCGATCACCATGCGTCACTTCTTCAAGAACACGAAGGAGATGATGCTCGGCCAGAAGCCCGACCCGGTGCTCGAGGCCCTCAACGAGGGCGTGACGACGATCTGCTACCCGGAGGAGAAGCGCCCCTACCCGGAGCGCTTCCGCGGGTTGCATCGCCTCACGCTGCGTGATGACGGCTCGCCGCGTTGCGTGGCGTGCCTGTGTTGCTCGACTGCCTGCCCTGCGCAGTGCATCCACATCGAGGCGGGCGAGTACGCCGAGGGCGACAAGCGGCGCGGCTACGAGCGTTACCCGAAGACGTTCGTCATCGACGAGCTGCGCTGCATCTTCTGCGGGTTCTGCGTCGAGGCGTGCCCCTGCGACGCGATCCGCATGGACACGGGCATACACGCGACGCCGTACGACTCGCGTGAGCAGTTCATCTACCGCAAGGACCTGCTCATGGAGTTCACCGGCCGGGACGGCTCGCGCACGAGCGCGAACCCGCGCCACGAGCCGGGCGATCCGACGCATCCCGGCCTGTCGCGCGAGCAGATGGATCACTGATCCGGATTCGCTGACGGACAGAAGCCCCCTCTTCTCCGGGAGAGGGGGCTTTTGTTTTCGGCGGGAAAGCAGGGGCATTCGCGCTTCGGCTTGCCATACTCCGCCCGATGACCGCCTACGGTGCGTACGAGCCCGTGATCGGGCTCGAGGTGCACGCGCAGCTTCTCACGCGGACGAAGGCGTTCTGCGGCTGCGCCACGAGCTTCGGCGACCCGCCGAACACGCACACCTGCCCTGTTTGCCTCGGCCTGCCCGGCGCGCTGCCCGTCTTGAACGCCGAGGCCGTGGCCCTCGCGGTGCGCGCGTCGCTCGCCCTCGGCTGCTCGATCCAGGCCCGGAGCGTGTTTGCCCGGAAGAACTATTTTTATCCGGACCTGCCGAAGGGTTACCAGATCAGCCAGTACGACCTGCCGCTCGCGCTCTCGGGTGTGCTCGACGTCGAGGTGGACGGGGCGCCGCGTCGCGTGGGGATCCGCCGGATCCACATGGAGGAGGACGCGGGAAAGAACCTGCACGGCGTCGGCGACGAGTCCGTCGTGGACCTGAACCGCGCGGGCACGCCGCTCATCGAGATCGTGAGCGAGCCCGATCTGCGCTCGGGCGCGGAGGCGGCGGAGTACCTCCGGCGGCTGCGCGAGGTCCTCATGTTCACCGGCGTGAACGACGGCAACCTCGAGCAGGGCAGCTTCCGCTGCGACGCGAACGTGTCGATCCGCAAGGTGGGCGAGACGCGGCTCGGCACGCGCGTCGAGCTGAAGAACATCAACTCGTTCAAGTTCGTGGCCGACGCGATCGACGTGGAGATCCGCAGGCAGGTGAACCTCGTCGAGCGGGGCGAGCGGGTCCGTCAGCAGACGCGCGGCTACAACGCGGAGAAGCGCGAGAGTTATCTCCTGCGCGACAAGGAGAACGAGAGCGACTACCGCTACTTCCCCGAGCCGGATCTGCCGCCGCTCGTGCTCGAAGAGGCGTTCATCGAGTCGGTGCAGGAAGCGCTGCCGGAGCTGCCCGTCGCGAAGCGCACGCGGTGGACGCTGGAGCTCGGGCTCACGGCGTACCAGGCGGGCGTGCTCGGCGCGCATCCCGCGATCGCGTGGTTCTTCGACGAGGCGCGGGCAACGTATCCCGACGCGGTGAAGCTCGCGAACTTCGTGCAGAGCGAGGTGCTGCGCGACGTGACCACGACGGGGCTCTCGGCGACGATCCCTGTGACGCCCGCGCAGGTGGCGGAGATCCTGCGGCTCGTGGATGCGGGCACGATCAGCGGCAAGCAGGCGAAGGAGCTCTACGCGGCGGTGGCGGGCACGGACAAAGCGCCCGCCGACGTGGTGCGGGAGCGCGGCATGGCCGTGCTCGGCGACGCGTCAGCGATCGAGGCGATCGCGCGCAGCGTGATGGAGGCGAACCCGAAGCAGGTCGCCTCGTATCGCGCGGGCAAGACGGCGCTGCTCGGGTTCTTCGTGGGACAGATCATGAAGCAGACGAAGGGCAGCGCGGATCCGGCGACGGTGAACGCGGTGCTCGTGCGTCTCCTCGGCGAAGGGAGCGGGGCATGAGCAGCCAAGGCCTCGTGGAGAAGGGGCGCTTCCTCGGCCGCACCGCGGCGTTCGTGGGCCTCACGTTCAGCATGTACGGCATGCTGGAGATCGACACGGCGATCTCGCCCGTGTCCGAGCGCCAGGCCGTGCTCCACGCGTGGATCCGGCGGTACGGCGAGGCGCTCCTCCGATTGTATGGGGTCGAAATGATCGCCCGCGGCCCCCACGTGGAGCGAGGCGACGTCTATCCGGGCGCGGGCGCCGGAGGGCGAGGGCGCGTGTTCGTGATGAACCACCGCTCCGGCTTGGACATCCCGATCTGCCTCGCCTACATCGAGGCCACGATCCTGAGCCGCGCCGACCTCTCGGGCTGGCCGGTCATCGGCGTCGCGGCGCGGCGCGTGGGCACGCTCTTCGTCGATCGCACGAACAAGCAGAGCGGAGCGGCCGCGATCAGCGCCATGACCGCCTCGATCGAGCGAGGCCGCGCGGTGCTCGTCTACCCCGAGGGCACGACGTACGAAGGCGACGAGGTGCGACCCTTCAAGCCGGGCGCCTTCCTCGCCGCGCAACGCACGGGCGCGGAGATCGTCCCCGTCGGCCTCGCCTACGAGGGCGCGGCGGCGTCGTTTGGCTCCGAGAGCTTCGCCGACCACATGGTCCGCGTGAGCGGCGCGCCGAGGACACGCGCGGCCATCGTCGTCGGCGAGCCCATCGTCGACGTCGGCGGGGACGTCGCGGAGCTACGCGAGCGCGTGCGCGCCGAGGTCCAGGCCCTCGTGCACGCGGCGCGCCGCGCGCTCGACGTGGACGGAGAAGGCTCCTCCTGACAAGAGAGCAAGGGACCCGCACAGTGGCGAGCGCCCTCACCGATCGCTAGGCTGAGCGATCGGGGCACGATGGCGGGGGATGCATCGAAGACGGAGCGCGTTCGGGATCAAGCGCAGACGGGCGTGACGAACATCAACGACGCTCGGACGAGGCGCCGCGCCGCCTTCGTCGAACGAGCGGCCGAGGAGCTCCTGCGCGCGTCGACGCTGGAAGAGGTGCTCACGCGGGTCGTGTGGCTCGCGGTGCCGAACCTCGCGGACTATTGCACGATCGATCTGCTCGAGCGGGGGGAGCTGCGTCGTGTCGCCGTGGCGCACGTGGATCTGCGCGACGAGCAGCGCCTCTGGGACGTGTGTAGCCCGGACGGTGACGCCGAGGCCCACGGCCGCGCCGCGCGGGCGGCCCTCGAAGCCGGCGAGCCGCAGACGAGGCGTGGATCGCTGCGGGTCGCGATGGTCTCCGCCGACGGCGCTGCGCCCTCGGCGCGGTCTCGCGCGGCGCGTGCTCTGCGCGAGATCGTCTTTCCTTTGCGCGTCGGGAGCCGCACGCACGGCGTCCTCTCGGCCGGCGTGGGTCCGTTTCGCGAGGCTCTGCCGCGCGAGGAGCGCGCGCTGATCGAGGCGCTCGTTCGCCTCGGCGCATCGGCGATCGACGCGGCGCTCGCGCGGTCGGCGCGCGAGCGGGCCTTCGAGGCGGCCGAGCGAGGGCTCTCGCAGATGAGGCGGCTCTCCGAGGTCACGGCGGCGCTCTCGCGCGCGGTCTCGCCGACCGAGGTCGCGCGGCGCGTGGTGGAGGACGGCGCGCGTGTCCTCGGGGCGCGCGCGTGCTCGATCGCGCGCCTGTCGCCTTGCGGCACCGAGCTCGAGATCGTCCATGCCGCGGGCCACCCCGAGGTGATCCCCGCGCACAGCCCTCGCATCTCCATGGCGACCGAGGCGCCCGTCGCCGAGGCCGTGCGCATCAAGCAGCCGATCTGGCTCCGCTCGCGCGCCGATCTCGCGGCCCGTTATCCGGGCCTCCCGCTCGGTGATCTCGTGCGCGGCAGCCATGCGTGGGCGGCGGTGCCGCTCTTCGTCGACGGCCAGGTCGTCGGCAGCCTCTCGCTCTCGTTCCAGGAGCCTCGCGCCTTCGACGACGACGAGCGCTGGGTGATCCTCTCGCTCGCCCAGCACTGCGCCGACGCCCTCGATCGTGCCTCGCTCTCCGCCGGCGCGGCCGAGGAGGCCGTGCACCTCTCGCACGAGATCCTGAAGCAGATGCCCGAGGCGATCCTCGTGACCGATCTCGGCGGCACGATCCTCCGCTGGATGGGCAAGGCCACCCAGATCTTCGGCTTCAACGAGGCCGAGGCCATCGGCCGCTCGGTCACGATCCTCGCGCACGCCGAGACGCTCGAGCGCATCGGCCCGCGCATCCTGCGCGGCATCCGCGACCAGGGCGCCTTCCTCGGCGAGATCGTTTGTGTTCGAAAGGACGGCACGACGATCCCGATCGAGATCACGGCCAAGCCCGTCTTCGACAAGGAGGGCCGCGCGCGTTACCTCGTCGGGGTCTGTCGCGACATCAGCGAGCGCAAGCGCGCCGAGGAGGAGCGGACGCGCCTCATTCGCGAGCAGATCGCGCGCGCCGAGGCCGAGGACGCGGCCCGCCGTTCGTCGTTCCTCGCCGAGGCGAGCGCGCTGCTCTCCTCATCGCTCGACTACGAGGCCACGCTCGAGAAGATCGTCCGCCTCGTCGTGCCCACGATGGCGACCTACGCGATGCTCGACGTCGCCTCCGAGGACGGCACGACGATCACCGTCGCCGTCGCCCACGAGGATCAAGCCCTCGAGCGGGACGTGCAGGAGCTGCGCCGCGGCGCCGTCGACGGCTGGAGCGAGGGCCCCGTCGCGCGTGTGCTCGCGAGCCGCACCTCCGAGATCTTCGCCGACCTCGGCGGCTCCGCGCTCGAGCGCATCGTGGGTTCGCCCGAGCAAGCCGGGCGATTCGGCGAGCTCCGTGCGCGCTCGGCCATCGTCGTCCCGCTCTCCGTGGGCGACACGGCCTCGGCCACGCTCTCGCTCTTCCGCGTCGGCGATCGGTACTCCACGAAGGACCTGCCTTTCGCCGAGGAGCTCGCGCATCGCGCCGCGATGGCGCTGGAGAACGCGCGGCTCTACCAGAACGCGCAGGAGGCCACGCGCATGCGGGACGAGTTCCTCGGCACCGTCTCGCACGAGCTGCGCACGCCGCTCAACGCGGTCCTCGGCTGGACGCGCATGCTCCGCACCGCCTCGCTCAACGGCACCTCCCAGGAGCGCGCCCTCGCGACGATCGAGCGCAACGCCATGCTGCAGGCCCGGCTCGTCGAGGACCTGCTCGACGCGTCGCGGATCGTCATGGGCAAGCTCCGGCTCGAGCTGCGCACGCTCGACCTCGTCGGCCCGATCAACGCGGCCATCGAGGCCGTTCGCCCCGCGGCGACGGCGAAGTCGGTCCACCTGGAGAGCACCCTCGAGCGTGGTTGCCTCGTCGAGGGCGATCCCAGCCGCGTGCAGCAGATCGTCTGGAACCTGCTGACGAACGCGATCAAGTTCACCCCGCACGGCGGTCGGGTCGAGCTCGTGCTCGGCCGAGCGGGCCAGCACGCGCGGGTCACGGTCCGCGACACGGGTGAGGGCATCCGGCCGGAGTTCCTCCCGTACGTCTTCGATCGTTTCCGCCAGGGCGACAGCACCACGACGCGCAAGCACGGCGGGCTCGGGCTCGGGCTCGCCATCGTCCGGCACCTCGTCGAGCTGCATGGCGGAGCGGTGCGCGCCGACAGCGCGGGCGAGGGCAAGGGCTCGATCTTCTCGGTGCTCTTGCCGCTCAGCGCGAACCCGGATCTGCTCGCGAGCCTCGACCGGTTCACGCCGCTGCCGACGGGCCTCGAGGAGCTCCCTTCGCTCGAAGGCCTGCGCCTCTTGCTCGTCGACGACGAGCAGGACAGCCGCGAGATGCTGGCTGCGATGCTCGGCCAGTGCGGCGCCGTCGTTCGTTGCGTGAGCAGCGCGGCCGCGGCCTTGTCGGCGCTCGACGAGTTCCGCCCCGACGTCCTCGTCTCCGACATCGGCATGCCGGGCGAGGATGGTTATGCCCTCATCCGGCAGATCCGGGCGCTCAAGCCTGCGCGCTGGGGCGCGCTCCCGGCGGTGGCGCTCACCGCGTACGCGAGCGCCGAGGACCGCGTGCGTGTGCTCGCCGCGGGCTTCCAGATGCACGTCCCGAAGCCTGTCGACGCCGCCGAGCTCGCCGCGACCGTCGCGAGTTTGTCCCCGCGCAAGCTCGACCGCGAGTCCGCGCCGCCGCCCCTCTCGACGTGAGCCACGAGCCTCCGCGCGGGCGGGCATGATCGAGCTCGCGCGGAGGCGTCTTCGTGACGATGCGAGGGGATGTGCGGGGTGGGGTGGGGGAGAGGAGAGCGTCTCGAGGGGGCGCCGCTCAGAGCGCTTCGACCGACTTCAGGAGCTCGTTCACGAACTGCACGCGTGGTCGGATCAGCTTGTCGCGCATCCCCTTCTGCCGGACCTTGATCACGGCCGTCTGGGCGCCGAGGTCACCCCCGAGCAGCGCGTCGTCGTCGAACGTGTAGCCGTAGTTCTCGGCCTTCTCCTTCTTGGGCTCCGCGTAGGCCGCGCTCGTGAAGAGGGTCGCGCCGAGGGTCGCCAGAGCCATGATCGTCGTCTTTCGCATCGTCGTTCCTCCGTTCGCTCCTTCCGACACGGCGCCCTCGCTGGGCTTGGGGGCCTGATCGCGGACGGAAGAGTTTTGGGTTGAGTCGCCGTGAAGCCCGGTCGAACCTCGCGCTCCGAGCCCATGAAGCGCGTCGAGTTCTTCTTCGATTTCTCGAGCCCCTTCGCGTACCTCGGCGCCACGCAGGTCGAGGCCCTCGCGGCGCGCAAGGGCGCCACGCTCGTGTATCGGCCTTTCCTGCTCGGCGCGCTCTTCAAGGCGATCGGCACACCCAACGTGCCGCTCGCCGCCATGCCCGAGCCGAAGCGACGGCTCATCACGGCCGATCTCTATCGATGGGCCGATCACTGGGGCGTCCCGTTCCGCTTCGCTTCGCGTTTCCCGATGAACACGGTCAAGCCCCTGCGTATGGTGCTGGCGGCGCCGGAGACCCACGTCGGTCCGCTCGTCGCCGCCCTCTACCGCGCCTACTGGGCCCTGGATCGCGACATCTCCGCGGACGACGTTCTCGTGGACGTCGCGACCTCGGTCGGGCTCGACGGCGCGGCGCTCGTCGCGGCGACGGCGGACGAGCGGATCAAGCAGCGGCTCCGGGAGGCCACCGAGCAGGCCGAGCGTGCGGGCGTCTGCGGCGCGCCATGTTTCCGCGTCGGGGATCTTCTGTTCTGGGGTCAGGACCGGCTGCTCTTCGTGGAGAAGGCGCTGGATGGTTGGTGTCCCAAGGAGCCGTGAAGGCCGCGTCCGTCCGGCGGCAGGGCCTGAAATGTCGGGCCGCGATCGCGAGAATCTCGTAAGATGGGGCGTATGCGTGCGCGGGTTCTGTCTTCGCTCCTGACCCTGGTCGCGGCTTCCGGTGGCCTCATGGCCACGTCGAGCGTCGCCCGCGCCGACACGAAAGACACGAAGGACACGCCCTCGGCGGGCGAGCCGCGCGAGATCGGCGTGGGCATGTTCCTCGTCGCCACGGCGGACGTCACCCTGCGCGAGGCCTCGCTCAGCAAGGGCGCGCGGATCCACGTGACCCGTGTCGGCTTGCAGAAGGGGCGCGTGGCCACGGTCGACGTCGAGCTCGCGGACGGGCACGTCCTCAAGCGCGTCGCGGTCGACAAGATCCGCAAGGCGTTCGTCGTCGCCGACGAAGCCCAGCCGTAGCGAGCTCGTCCGCGCGAGCCCGCGTGATCCAGCTCGATCGGGGCCGACCTCGGCCGGAAGTTCACCGCCCTCGATCGGCCTGCTAGGGTGCGGCCTTCATGAGCGCCCCGCGCAAGCTCCGTGTCGCCGTGCTCTTCGGCGGTCGCTCTGCCGAGCACGAGATCTCCCTCCTTTCGGCCCGCAACGTCGTCGAGGCCCTCGATCGGGATCGGTTCGATCCCGTCCTCGTCGGCATCGACAAGGCGGGCCGGTGGCTCCTCCAGGAGGAGGCGCTCCTGCTCGGCGCCTCGCGTGATCCGCGCCTCGCGCGGCTCAACCAGTCGGCCCCCGACGTCGCGCTGCTCGCGCATCCGGGCACCGCCGGCGAGGCCGCGCTGACCGTCGGCGGCGCCTCGCAGGCGATCGACGTGGTCTTCCCCGTGCTGCACGGGCCCATGGGCGAGGACGGCGCCGTGCAGGGCCTGCTCGAGCTCGCGGGCGTGCCCTACGTCGGCTCCGGCGTGCTCGGCTCGGCCGTGGGCATGGACAAGGACGTGATGAAGCGGCTGCTCGCGCAGGACGAGCTCCCCCTCGTCCCGTACGAGACCGTGCGTCGCCTCGCGTGGGAGCGCGATCCCAGCGAGGTGCTCGCGCGTTGCGAGAGGCTCGTGCTCCCGCTCTTCGTCAAGCCCGCGAACCTGGGCTCGTCGGTCGGCGTGACCAAGGTGAAGACCTACGAGGCGCTCGCGGACGCCATCAGCCTCGCGTTCGCGTACGACAGCAAGATCGTCATCGAGCAAGGCGTCGAGGGCGTGCGGGAGATCGAGTGCGCGGTCCTCGGCGACGAGGAGCCCATCGTGAGCATCCCGGGCGAGATCGTGGTCGATCACCCGGACGGGTTTTACTCGTACGCCGCCAAGTACATCGACGAGCGCGGCGCGACCACGCGCGTCCCGGCCGATCTCAACGAGGCCGAGACCCGCGCCGTGCAGCTCCTCGCGCTCCGCACCTTCCGCGTCCTCGAGGCCTCCGGGCTCGCGCGGATCGACCTCTTCCTGTCGAAGAAGACCGGCGAGGTCTACGTGAACGAAATCAACACGCTGCCCGGCTTCACCTCGATCTCGATGTACCCGAAGCTCTGGGAGGCGAGCGGCGTCCCGCCGCGTGAGCTCGTCTCCCGCCTGATCGACCTCGCGCTCGCGCGAGCCGAGCGCCGTCGCAAGCTGAAGACGTCGACCTGAGCATGCGCGCCGTCGTCCTTCGCGAGGTGGGTGGACCGGACAAACTCGTCCCGTCCCCGAGCGCCCCCGACCCCGCCCCGGGCGCCGACGAGGTCCTCGTCCGCGTGCGCGCCGCGTCCGTGTGCGGCCGTGATCTCATCGATCGCCGCGGCGGCTTCCCGCTGATGAAGCTGCCCACGATCCTCGGCCACGAGTTCGCCGGTGAGGTCGAGGCCGTCGGCGAGGGAGCGGCCCGCGCGGGTTTTTCCCCCGGGGATCGCGTCGCCAACCTGCACCGGCCCACCTGCGGCGCCTGCCCGCGTTGCCTGGGCGGCGAGGAGCTGCTCTGCGAGCGTGCCTATCAGAGCTTCGGCCACACCGTCGACGGCGCGTACGCCGAGCTCGTCGTCGCGCACCACCGCGCGCTCGTGAAGATCCCCGAGCTCCTCGCCTTCGAGGACGCCTCGACCCTCATGTGCACGGCGGGCGTCGCCTACCAGGCGCTGGCTTCCCGCGCGCGGCTCGCCTCCGGCGAGACCGTCGTCGTCACGGGCGCGAGCGGCGGCGTCGGCACCGCGGCGATCCAGGTCGCGCGGCAGCTCGGCGCGCGTGTCGTCGCCGTGACGGGCAGCCCCGCGAAGGCCGCGGCGCTCGCGGAGCTCGGCGCGGACGAGGTCATCGTCAGCCCCGACGGCAGGTTCGAGGACGACGTCAAGGCCCGCGTCGGCCTCGTCGACGTCGCGCTCGAGCTCACCGGCAGCGCCACCTTCGGCGCGGCCCTGAAGACGCTCCGCCGCGGCGGTCGTTTGGTCGTCGTCGGCAACATCGATCAGGCGAAGGTCTCCCTCCGCCTCGGCGCCTTGATCCTTTGGGGTCATACGATCGCCGGGTCGGCGTCGTGCACGCGGGAGGACCTCGAACACGTGCTCGACCTCGCGGCGAAAGGCGCGATCCGCGCCGTCATCGATCGCAAGCTCCCGCTCCGGTACGCGGCCGAGGCGCACGCCCTGCTCGAGGCGCGCGCCGTCTTCGGCCGCGTCGTGCTCGTCCCCTAGACCGGCTCGATCCGCACCCCGGGCGCCGCGAGCGCCGGCCGGCGGACCGTGGCGGGGCCAAGGGCGCGCAGGATCTCCGCGTGGCGCGCCTCGGGCGCCCACACGAGCACGTGCCCGCCTCCGCCTGCGCCGCACGCGCGGATCACCTCCACGCCGAGCCCCGCGAGCCGCTCGCCGAGCTCCGTCGCCAGCGCGCTCGCCGAGGGCGCGCGCCGCACCTTCGCCACCGCGCTCCGCCGCATCCCTTCGAGCGCGCGCCCGAGGGATCCCTCGCGCAGCGCCTCGACCACCTCCGCCGCCGACGCGACCAGCTCCGCGACGTTCGCGAGCGCCGCCGCCGCGTCGACCTGCTCGAGCACCTCGCCCGACACGCGCCGAACGTGCGTGTCGACGAGCAAGAGCCCCGCTTCGAGCTCCGCCGCGAGCGCCTCGTCCGGCGTGATCCGATCGATACGCGTGCACCCCGCCTCGCCGAACGCGAGATCGAGCATCCCTCCGCACGCCGCGAAGATCGCGTCCTGCGCGCCGCACACGATCGACAGCCCTTCGCGCTCCATCACCGTCGCGTCGCGCGCGAGCTCCTCCTCGGCCGTCACTTCGCCCACGCTCCACCGCAGCGCCGAGAGCGCCGCCACTGCGGCCGAGGCGCTCCCGCCGAGGCCTGCGCCCGGCGCGACATCCGTGTCGATCCGCAGCCGCACTCCATCCGCCACGCCCGTGCGCGCGAGCGCGGCTTCGAGCAGACGGAACGCGAGCTCGCTCGACGGCGGCTCGTGGCACCGGCGCGTCGTCGCCTCGTCTGCCACGGGCACCTCGAGCCGGACCCAGCCTCGATCGAACGGCTCGACGAGCGCGCGCACGCGCAGCCCGATCGCGCTGCCCACGACGCGCCCGGGCAGGCCCTCGACGAAGGGCGGCAGGTCGCTGCCGCCGCCGGCGAACGACACGCGCATCGGCGCGCTCGTGACGGCGCGCCGCTGCGGGCAACGTGCGGGGCGGGTGGAGGACGCGGGGACGACGCTGGTGCTCATGGGGTGCGCGCGGGGGTGCCGCTCCTCGGCGCGCGGCGCCGGCACGGACGGCCGCGCCCCGCGCTCCAGCACGGGCTGCGCCAGGGGGCTTCGGGGACGCGTGCGCACCAGGGTGACACGGCGAGCCCTCTCGTCCGGCTAGTTCAGCACCTGCGGCGCGGACGGCTCGGCTGCCTTTGCGCGCTCCTTGGCCTCGTCGAGGATCCGATCGATGAGCCGGAGCCCGGCGAGCAGCACCTTGCCCTCCTCCTGTTCGCCGCCGTCCTGGGCGGCCGAGGCGAAGGCGCGCAGCGAGAGCGCGTCTTTGCGGATCGTCGACAGATCGGCGGCGCGCGCAACCGACGCGATCTGCTCCGCCAGATCGATCACCGTGTTTGCGTCGCCGAATTCGAATCCGGTCTTCGCGGCGCGGCTGAGGAGCCCCGTGAGCTCCACCCGATACGTCGCGAGCACCAGGTTCCACAGCGCTTCCCGTTGCCGGAAAGAGCGCAGGATCAGCTCGTGGAGGGGAAGCGCGTCATCCGAGAAGGAGCGTTCCATGCTTGAAAACCCATAAGCCCAGAGCTCCGCGGTCTCAAGACCGCTGTGAAACTTCGAAAAAACCTGCGTGCCTTGGATCACGGTCTCCAGTGGTGTTGGCGCCACGCGAGTTGTGCGATCCTTCGATGTCGGACAAAACCGACGCATGTCGGAGAAAACCGACGGCGCATGTCTGCCGCTGATTGCCGCGGTTTACAGCGCGCGCTACCCCGCATCGTTCCTTCGGACGGGTGGGGGCAACCTCGGCGGTAGGGAGTTAGGAAACGATGGCCAACGCGAAGACCAGCGGCAGCGGCGGTGAGGGAGGTCGGCCGAACCTCAGCCCCCTGGCGAACTTCAAGTACGACCTGCCCGCGGGCCTCGTCGTGTTCCTCGTGGCGCTCCCGTTATGCCTCGGCGTGGCGCTCGCCTCGAATGCTCCGCTCTTCGCGGGCCTCACGGCCGGCGTGATCGGCGGGCTCCTCATTCCGCTCCTGAGCCGCTCGCCGCTCAGCGTGTGCGGGCCGGCGGCGGGCCTCACGGCGATCGTCGTCGCGGGTATCGACAAGCTCGGCACCTTCGAGAACTTCCTCGTCGCCGTGCTGCTCGGCGGCGTCCTGCAGATCATCCTCGGCGTCGCGCGCCTCGGCACGGCGGTCTACCTCATCCCGTCATCCGTCATCAAAGGGATGCTCGCCGCGATCGGCCTGATCCTGATCCTCAAGCAGTTCCCGCACGCCATCGGCTACGACCTCGACAAGGAGGGCTCCGAGTCCTTCGTGGTCTCCGAGTCGGAGAACACGTTCACGATGGTCCTGCACGCCTTCGGCCGCCTCGAGCGGGGCGCGCTGCTCATCAGCGCGGTCTCCATGGGCATCCTGGTCCTCTGGGAGAAGACCGAGCGGCTGCGCAAGCTCACGTGGCTCCCCGGCGCGCTCGTCGTCGTCCTCGTCGGCACCGGGCTGAACATCCTGTTCCGCAAGGGCGGCATGCCCATCGCGCTCGAGCAGTCGCACCTCGTCACGTTGCCCCCGTACGACGGCGTGAGCGGCGCGCTCTCGCAGCTCCGCGTGCCGACCTTCGACGCGCTTTCGAACCCGAGCGTCTACGTCGTCGCTCTGACGATCGGCATCGTCGCGAGCCTCGAGACCCTTCTCAGCATCGAGGCCGTGGACAAACTCGACCCCTGGAAGCGCAACACGCCGCTCGATCGTGAGCTCATCGCGCAGGGCCTCGGCAACGCCGCGAGCGGCCTGCTCGGCGGTCTGCCCGTGACGAGCGTGATCGTCCGCTCGAGCGCGAACATCAACGCGGGCGGTCGGACGCGGGGCGCGACGGTCTTCCACGGCCTCTTCTTGCTGCTCGCCGTCCTCTTCATCGCCCCGCTGCTCAACATGATCCCGCTCGCGTGCCTCGCGTCGATCCTGCTGATGACCGGGTACAAGCTGGCGAAGCCCGAGCTCTTCAAGAAGATGTACAAGCTCGGCTGGGATCAGTTCATCCCGTTCGCCTTCACGATCTCCGCCATCCTCCTCACCGACCTCTTGCGCGGCATCCTCGCGGGCATCGTGGTCGGCGTGGCCTTCGTCCTGCGCAGCCACATGCGCGCGGCCTTCACCATCACGAAGGAAGGCAAGCGGCGCGTCATCACCTTCAAGAAGGACGTCTCCTTCCTCAACAAGGCGACGTTCATCAGCGTGCTCAAGCGGGTCCCCGACGGCTCGTCCGTCGTCATCGACGGCGCCCGCGCCGAGTTCATCGATCAGGACATCCTCGAGGTGATCGAGGACTTCCAGGTCTCCGCGGCGATGCGCGGCATCCAGGTCGAGATCCGCGACGTCCGCACGAAGGACGACACGCGGAGGCCCTCGATGGGTTCGGTCGCCGAGCCGAGCCCCGCGCGCCTCGCCGCGCGCACCTGAGCCACGCGCCCTCCCTCCGCTCCGTCCCCTCCTCCCCGGACGGCCGAACCGCTCGAGCACAAGCACGATCCTCCGCGGGCAAACCCTTGCGTTGCCCGGGAGGATGGGTCAAAACGCGCGGTCGCCTCGCGAACGGGCGCCCATTTTTACGGATCATCCAACGTGACCGCCAAGCAGACGACCGCGCAGCCCCTTCGCCCCGAGACGAGCTCGGCCAACCCCTCCAGCACGCCGCAGACGAGCGGCGCCGACGAGCTCGCGATCGTTCGCGAGGAGCAAGCGCTGCTCGATCGCGTGCGCGAGCACCTCGCGACCGTGAAGCCTTCGCGTCCGCCGCCGACGGAGGACTACGAGGCGCAGATGATCTCGTTGCGTGATCAGATCGCGGCGAGCCGCCTCGAGGACGTCCCCGCGCTCGTGCAGCAGATGGAGCGCATCGCGGGTGTCGCCGCGCGCCGCGCCGAGGTCGTCACCGAGCCCGTCGATCCTCGCTCGCCCTACTTCGGCCACCTCCGCCTCCGCGAGCGCGGCAAGCAGGACCGCGACGTCCTCATCGGCCGCACGACACACGTCGACGCCAAGGCGGGCGTGCGTATCGTCGACTGGCGCCACGCTCCGATCAGCCAGCTTTATTACCGCTACGAAGAGGGCGCCGAGTACGAGGAGACCTTCGGCGACCGCGAGGTCGAGGGCAAGGTCCTCGCGCGGCGCACCGTCACCATCGAGAGCGGCGAGCTCTACCGCATCGCCGCGCCGCAAGGCGTGTTCGTGCGCGTCGAGGACGGCTACCGCAGGCTCGACGCCCGCGCCGTCGTGCTCGCGGGCGGGCAGGGCAAGGCCGTCCGCCCCGAGGACATGCGCGGCGCGCTCGGCACGGGCGCGAGCTTCGCGGCGAAGGAGGACAGGCACCTGCCCGAGATCGCCGCGTTGCTCGACCCGCGGCAGTTCGAGCTCATCTCGCGGCCCGACGCGGGCATCGTGGTCATCCAGGGCGGCGCGGGCAGCGGCAAGACGACCATCGGCGTCCACCGCATGGCCTTCCTCGCCTTCAACAACCGGCAGCGCTTCTCCGCCGACAAGATGCTCGTCATCGTCGGCAGCCCCGCGCTCCGCGCCTACATCAGCGAGGTCTTGCCTGCGCTCGGCATCGGCCAGGTCACGGTCGAGACCTTCGCCGAGTGGGCCCGCGCCGCGCGCACGCGCGCCTTCCCCTGGCTCGAGGCGCCCGTCGAGGAGAACACCCCGAGCGCCGTCACGCGGTACAAGACGCACCCGGCGCTCCTGCGCCTGCTCGAAGAGCGCGCGCGCGCCTACGCGCTCGACCTCACGACGCGCAAGGACTCGCGCGGCATCCTCTGGTTCTGGGCCGATCTGCTCACGGACAAGGAGAGCGTCGAGAAGGCGTTCGCCGAGGCGAACGACCCCGAGTTCGGCCTCGACAAGGTCCGCCAGGCGTGGCGCTGGTGCGCCGAGCGATGCCCTGCGGTCCTCGATCGTGACCCCGGCGATCGCGCCGAGCGCAAGGCGGCGCTCGCCGACGAGCCCATCGAGGAGGACGGCGAAGACGAGCGCCTCGGCGCCGACGACAGGCCCATCGAGGAGGACGAGCGCGCGCTGCTCGATCCGGAGGACGACGCGCTCCTGCTCCGCGCCTATCAGGTCATCAAGGGTGACCTCAAGAAGGGCAAACAGCCGTACGTCTTCGAGCACCTCTTCGTCGACGAGGCGCAGGACCTCGCGCCCGTGGATCTCGGCGTCCTGCTCGGCGTCGTCTCCAGGCAGAAGTCGGTCACGCTCGCGGGTGACACCGCGCAGCGCCTCTTCATGGACTCGGGCTTCCGCGACTGGAGCCGCGTGCTCGAAGACCTCGGCCTCGACTCGGTCAACATCGAGCCGCTGCGCATCGCGTATCGCTCCACGCGTGAGGTCCTCGCGTTCGCCCGTGACGTCCTCGGCCCGCTCGCCGATCCCACGCCGCCCGTCGCGCCGCGCACGGGCGCGCCCGTCGAGCACCACCATTTCCCGAGCCAGGGCGCGGCCGTCGCGTTCCTCGCGGACTCGATTCGCCCGCTCTTCTCGCGCGAGCCACGCGCCACGCTCGCGATCCTCGCGCGCCACCCCGAGCAGGCGGACGCGTACTACGAGGCGCTGAAGATGGCCGAGATCCCGAGCCTGCGCCGCGTGCGAGCGTTCGACTTCCTCTTCCGCCCGGGCGTGGACGTCACCGAGATCCGGCAGGTGAAGGGCCTCGAGTACGACTACGTGGTGCTCGTGGACGTGAACGGCTCGACGTACCCGCTGGACGACGAGTCACGGCACCTGCTCCACATCGGCGCGACCCGCGCGGCGCATCAGCTCTGGGTGATCTCGACGAGCAAGCCGAGCCCGCTCGTCCCTGCCTGGCTGCTCAATGCCTGAAAAACTCCCCGGAAACCCCCGAAAAACGGCCGTTCGACGGGAAGCGTGATCGAACGGTCACGAGGGGCTTGACTCCTGCACGGACAGGAGTAGGTTCCGACCCGTCGTCGCCGCTTCGTTTGGCGAACGTGACGCGCGGTGGAGCAGCCTGGTAGCTCGTCGGGCTCATAACCCGAAGGTCGTAGGTTCAAATCCTACCCGCGCAACCAGCGGAGCGTGGGGTCAGCCGTAGGCGCTGCCCTCCACGCTCGGTTGATCACGTAAAACGACACATGACGCGCGGTGGAGCAGCCTGGTAGCTCGTCGGGCTCATAACCCGAAGGTCGTAGGTTCAAATCCTGCCCGCGCAACCAAGTCCGAAGATCGGAGCCAGAGGGGTCGACTCGAAAGGAGTCGGCCCCTTTTGCTTTTTGGACCTCGACGCCCCGGCCTGCGTGTGGCTCAGGCGCTTCGTTCTTGCGAGAGCCCGCCTGCCCCGAGCGTGCCCTCCTCGCCGACACGAAACGCCAGATTGCGTTTGTCGTGGCCGAGCGTCAGCGCCGACCACACCGGCAGCCCGAGCGGCTCGAGCACCTCGCGCAGCACGTCCGTGAGCTCGTAGCGGGCGCCCTCCGGCGGATCACACTTCGTGAAATCGCCGAGCGCGATCCCCGCTGCGCCGTCGAGCGCCCCGCTCAGCCGGAGCTGCGTGAGCAGCCGATCGACCCGGTAGGGCACCTCCGTCACCTCCTCCAGCACCACGATCGCCCCTCGGGCCGACAGCGCCCACGGCGTCCCTGCGAGGCTCGCGAGCACGCACAGGTTCCCCCCGAGCACCCGCCCGCGCACCTCGTCCGCTGGCCCCGCGAAGTGGGTCGCCGGAATGGCCGCGACCTCCTCGCCTGCCAGCATTGCCCGGATTCGTGTCCGCGTCGCCTCGTCCACCTTCGTCGTGATCGACTCCAGCATCGGCCCGTGCACGAGGTGCCCGCTGCGTGTCTTCTCCAGCGCCGAAAACAGCGCCGTCGCGTCCGAGCAGCCGATCACCGGCCGCCCGTCGAGCCCCTCGCTGGGCAGGCTCGGCAGGCAATGCATGCACCCGTAGCCGCCTCGGGCGAGCCAGACGGCGTCGATCCCCTCCGCCGTGAGCGCCCAGAGCAGGTCCTCCGTCCGCGTCGCGGCCGGGCCTGCGGTGTAATGGTGTTGCTTCTCCAGGTTCGGCGCGAGGACGACCTCGTAGCCCCAGCTCTTCACGAGCCGCACGCCGGCCGCGACCCCGGCGAGCTGCGGGATCCCCGCGGGGGCGACGACGGCGATCGTGGCATTTCGCTTCAGCATGGCCTCTCAGACAGAATGGCACGCGAAAATGTGCTCGATTGCGTCGATCAGCACCTGCTCCACCTCCCCCGCCGTGATCGCCGACGGCGACGCGTATCGCAAAAGGTCGAGCGGCGGCGGCCGCACGACGAGATAGGCGAGCACCTCGGGCGTCGGCCGGCGCGTGATGACCACGAAGGCGACACGATCCCCCTCGGCCTTCGGTTTTGCCCCGCCGATCCCCAGCACGAGCTCGATGCTCGGCGTCTCCTTCGCCCCGTCGTCCACGACGATGGCCTCGTGCCCGGCGGCTCGCAGCTCGGCCGCGAAGTCCTCGAACACGGGCCGCAGGACCCTCTCGCGCGCCTCGACGAAGGCCGCGTCGAACGCGCACCTGTCGGGCGCGGCCTTCTCGCGTTGACGCGCGGCATAACGACCCGTGATGGTCGAGAGGCGGTTCTTGTTCTGCTCTTTCATCGATCTCCGCCCCGACACTCTACACGGCGCGCGTTGCCGCGGCCACGCCTGCTGCGCGGGCCTCCGCCGATGTGGTAACGTCGCCGCATGGAAGAGCCCCTCCTCGTGCTCGAGCCCAATACGTTGACCGCGATCGACCCCACGACCGGCGCCGTCCGCTGGTCGACCTCGCTCCCCGGCTGCAACCCGATCTACGCGCGCCTCGCGATTGCCGAGGGCGTCGCGGTCGTCGCCGCGTACGATTTCCTCGCCTGCGTCCAGCAGCAATCTGGCCAGCTCCTCTGGCGCGTGCCGACCCGCAAGGGCGCGCGGGGCGGCGTCGTCATCCGCAATGGCCGGCTCTTCCTCTACAAGAGCGGCGCGATCGAGTGTTACGACGGTCGCGGCGCGCGGCTCTGGGCTCGCGAGGGCGAGAGCCAGTATGGCGGCTCCCTCGGCTTCTCCGGCGACGTCTGCTGGGTGCCGAACGATCGGAATTGATCCCGCCGCGGCCCTGATCAGGGCGACAGGATGAGCACCTTCGGCTGGCTCGGCACGAGCCGCATCCCGGGGCAGTTCGTCATGTTGTGAATGCCCATGCTCGTCATCCGCGTGGCGGGCATGCCGCCGATGAGGCAGGTGAACGCCGCGAGCAGGTGCCGTTGAGGCCCCATCACCATCCCGGAGGCCACGCCGAGCGCGACGCCCGCGTTATCGCCGTTCGTCATCGGAATCGACGTGCCCATGTTGTGCGCCGGTGCGCACACGAAGAGGATGTTGTAGGCGGCGGGCACGCCCATCGGCCCCATGGCGACGTTCGGATAGGGGATCGGCACCGGCGCCGGCGTCGGCGTCAGGCACACGTCCGGGAAGCCGAGGTCCATGCCCATCATCTGCGTGTTCGCGAACATGTGTGCCCTCCTCAGCCGAGGTGGATCTGGCCGCCGTCCATTTTGACGAGCTCGCGCGCCGTCACCACCGCATTCTCGGCGGACACCGCGAGGCTCTTCTCCGCGGCGTAATCGATGCGCTCGGCGCGCAGGTGGTCCGTCTCCTCCACCGTGCGGATCGCGCGCTTCACCTTCTGCGTGAAGCGCTCGAGCACCGAATCGAGCGTACGCGCGCCGAGCTTCACCCGATCGAGCTCCATCACCACGGCCTTTCCGACCACGGTGATCGCCTCGCTCGCCAGCGCCGTGGCCGCCGATCGCAGCGTGATCTTCCCGGCCACCATTTCCACGTCGCCCGGCGTCACCACGGCGACCCCCTCCGGCCCGGAGACCGAGACGCGCCCCGAATTCGAGGCGATGAGGAGGTCGCCGTCCACGCGCACCTCGCTCCGCTTCGCGGCGTCGCGCGTCAGCACTGCGAGCACGAACGCGCGCCGATCCGGCAGCAGCGCGACGAGCACCTCGTCGCCGACGGCGGGGCAGAGCAGGCAGCTCGCGGCGCGTTCGGCGCGATATTCGACGCTGCCGGCCCGGAGCAGCAGCGGTTTGTCCGCGACGACCCGGGCGGTCTCCTGAATGACCTGTTCTTCGTGCAAGATCGAGGCAGGGGCGACCATGTGCGTTCTCCTAGCTCCGGAATCGTTCGGCTTCGAGCATCTCGGGGTCGTTGGCGAGCGCGGCGGCGCGACTGGCGCCGAAGAGCGTGTCCTTCTGGATCGAGGCGTGGAAGAGCGCGCGCATCAGCGTCGCGCCCCGGAAATCACACGCGCTCACGTCGGCGTAGCTGAAATCGGCGTACGTGAGGTCGGCTTCGCTCCACCTCGTGGCCTGGCAATTCGCGCGCTTGAAGATGCACTGGTCGGCCTTCGCGCCCGCGAGGTTCGCCCCCAGGAGCTCGGCCTTCATGAAGATCGATTGCGACAGCAGCGCCTTCGTGAGCGACGCCCGGTGGAGCTTCGCCTCCACGAAGAGCGCGCGGGTGCATTTCGCTCGATCGAGCTTCGCGGAGACCAGCCGCGCGTCCTTGAAGTTGCATTGCGTGAGGTCCGCCCCGGTGAAGTCCACGCCCTCGAGGTCTGTCCCGGCGAACTGGCACATCCGGAAGCTCCCCCCCGCGAGCGATTGCCCGCGCAGGCTCCCCTCCGTGAAGATCGCCATGTCGAACGACGCGCCCGCGAGCTTCGCGGCCGAGAGGTCGGCCTTGAGGAGCACGCATTGCTTGACGGCGCATCGGGACAGGTTGATCCCCGCGACGACCGTGTCCACGAACGTCGTCCGGTCGAGCTTCGCGCCCTCCAGATTGGCGCCCGAGAGGTCTGCGTTCAGGATGGCGGCGATGGTCAGGTCCGCGCCGCCGAGCTGCAAGCTCCGCTGCGATCCGCCGGTGATCTTCGTCCCGATGAGGTTCGCGCCCGCGAGGTTCGTCGACGACATGGACGCCTTGTCGATCACCGCGAGCCGCAAATTCGCGCGCGCCATGCGGGCCCCGTCGAACACGCAATTGTCGAAGATCCCTTCGCGCAGCGACGCCCCCTCCAGGTTCGTCCCCGAGAAGCACACGCGCGTAAAAATCCCGCCGCCGAGGCTCGCGCCCGCGAGGTCCATGGCTCCGAGATCGACGTCCGTGATCGCGTCGCCGTCCCGCACCCGCGCCTCGAGCTCCGCCCTATCCATTCTCGCCTCGCTCCGGGACGCTCCGCACCCGCTTCACGAATGCGCCTTTGAGGCTCGTGTGTTTGTCCCCGCGCATGCGCAAGAAATCCGCGCGGAACAGGTTCGCCTCCTGGAAATTCGTGCCGTCGACGCGCGCCTTCTGCAGGATCGCCTGCATCATCACGGCCTGCTCCAGGTTCGCCCGCCGCAGGTCCGCCCGGACGAACAGCGCGTCGTTCGCGTGAATCCGGGCGAGCCGGGCCCCCTCGAGCTTCGCCTCCGAGAGGTCGGCGCTCGTCAGATCGGCGTCGCTGAAATCGGCGCCCTCGAGGTTCGCCCCTCGCAGATTGGCGCCCTCCATGCGCGCGCCGACGAAGCTCGACCGCGGAAAGCTCGCCTCCTTCACGAAACGCGCCGATCGCATCTCCGCCCGATCGAACCGCGTCCCCTCGCCCGACGTCGAGAGGAACACCGTCCCCGCGCACGTCGCGCCCGAGAGATCGACGTTCCGCATGCTCCCCTCCACGAAGATCGTCTTCGTGAGGTCCGCGCCGCGCAGATTCACGTCCTCCAGCGTCGCGCGGAGGAGCATCAAATTCGAGGCGCGCGCCCGTTCGAGGTTTGTCCCGACGAGCCGCGCCTCGCCGAGGTCCGTCCCGTCGAGGTTCGCCCCCGGCAGGCGTGCGCCCGTGAGATCGGCCTTGGCGAGCACCGTCCGCGTGAGGCGTGCGCCCGTGAGATCGGCGTCCTTCAGCACGACGCCCCCCGCGTTCGCGTCCGAGAGATCCGCGCCCTCGAGCTTCGCCTCCGACAGATCGGCGCGCGCGAGCACGGCCTTCTTCAGGTTCGCGCCCGTGAGGTTCGTCCCGACGAGCCGCGCGCCCTCCAGGAACGCGCCCTCGAAGTCGACGCCACGCAGATCGAGCCCCCGCAGGTCTGCATTCGTGAAATCGCGCCCCGCGAACGTCTCGCCGGCCCGCGCGCCTCGCTCGAGCTCCGCCGCCAGGATCCCGTCCCCCTCGGCCTCGGTGGGCGCGAGGTGGTGCGCGAATCGCCGGTAGGCCTCGTTGAGCTGCTCCTCGAGCGCGACGAGCGTCTCGACGAGCTTCGGATCGGCCAGCGCCGCCCGGATCTCGGACGCGTCGAAGTCGGCGTTGTCGGCGAGCTTCACGAGCTCCTCGAGATGCTCGAGCTGCGCCTTGGCGGAGAACCTTCGCTTCGCCTTCCGGTCCTTCTCCTTCGCGTCGGCGACGAGTTTGTCGTAATCGAGGTTCTGCTCCTTGCAGAGCGCCCGCGCGCGCTCTTCCATTTCTTTCGCCTCGGCCTCGGCCTTCTTCTTCGCCGCCTCCGCCTCCTTCAGCGCGTTCTCCACGACGTCCGGCAGCTCCTCCAGATCGTGCGTCGCCTTGGCCATCGGCGGCAGCTCCTTCGGGATGCCGGATGTGTCGGGCGGGTGCCCGGCGAGCTCCGGGTGCGCGGCGAAGTTCTTCTCGATCGCCTCGCGAGATTCGTCGATCCGCTTCTGTGCCCCGCGCCGCGCGTTCTCCAGGACGAGCCGCTCCGACGCGAGCAGCTCGTTCATGTCCGAGACCTCCTCGTCGGGGTGCGCGCCTCGCTCGGGCATTTCGGGCAAGAGGTCGCGGTCGCGCAGGACGGCGAAGGTGGCCGTGCGTGGATCGAGCCGCTCGGCCATCGCCTTCTTGTAATGCGCGACGGGCTTGCTCTTGCCCGGGGCCTCGTAGGCGGCGAGCAGGTTGATCACGTCGGCGGCGTCGTCCTCGGCCACCGGCACGACGCCGCGGTGAATGACGACGCCACGCGCGTGGTGCGGGAAGAGCCATACGGTGTCGATACGCGTCGGCACGTCGCGGAGCTCCGTCCCGCCCTCGGCCTCGACCTCCACGAAGCAACGCGCGACGCCCGTCGGCAGGCGACCGCGCAGCGTGGCCTCGCGCGGGTGCATGTTTTCCAGGACGAACTCCTCGCCGCCGCGGAGGAAATCGGCGAAGCGCTGGCCCTCGGGCGCGACGTTGAAGAACGTCCAGTCGAAATCGGCGGGATACCCTGGATAACGCTCCTTCAGCCACCTGTCGTCGTACGTCCCGGCCTTCGACGTGCGTTGTGGCCAGGAGATGTCGAGCGGGCTGAACCCCGCGGGATCGGGGCGGTCTCGCGGCGAGCGGACGAGCTGCTTCGGGTTCTCCACGTTGGGCAGCTCGTGCACCTCGACGTCGTCGGCGCGCACGGGCTTTGCGCCCTTGCCGATCGGGTTCTTCGCGAAACCCTCGCCGCCGAACGCGCGCGACCAGGTGATGGGCAGCCCCGAGAAGGGCTGGGGATCCGTCACGCCCGCGAGGGTCCAGCGGCGGTCGCCGAAGACATAAAGCGTCCGGTCGACCGACTCCATTTGCAGGCGCACGTGGCACGAGGGTTTCGGCCCGTTCGGCGGGAAGGCGCGCGCGCCGAGCAGCAGCTCCGCCGTGGATTTCGGCATGCACTCGTCGAGGATGCCCTCCTGACCGAGCTCGTCGGCCACGAGCTTCCACATCGAGATCTCGGGCAGGAGCCTCTCCGGCTGATCGAACGGGAAAAACGCCATCACGGCGATGGAGAGGTAATACCGGCGCTCGTTCTCGAAGGGGCGCGTGAGGACCCCGAGGCGCAGGGGCTTCAGCGTCTTCATATGACGATCTTGAAGCCTTTCAGCTCGACGTTCGTGGCGGCCTGCTTCAGGTCCGTGATCATCTGGTCGATCTCCGTGGGCACCAGCTTGATGCCGATCGAGCCAGCGATCGTCACGGACATGCCCGCCTCCAGGGACAACTTCTGCGCCACGGTCAGGTTCAGCTCGTCCGAGACCGTCACGCCCGTCTTGCCGCCGACGAACACCGCGAGCTGCCTGCCGATGGTGAACGAGTTCGCCGAGGAGATCGTGAACGAGTTCGTCATGCCCGCGAAGAAGCTGTTCGTCATCCCGATCGTGAAGCTCGTGGCCTGCGAGAGCTTGAAATCGAGCGTGCTGCCGGCCGAGAAGCTCACCTTCGTGCCGAGGATCTTCCACGACCAGTCCGAGCGGCTCGTCGTCGAGACCTTGTTCCCCTCGATCTTGACGTCGTCCCCGCTCGACGTGATCGAGATCAAGCCGCCGCTCAGGATATCCGTGGTCCCGGACGTGTCGACCTTCGTATTGCCGGCCGATACCGTGACGTTCGTGTCGCCCTTCACGTTCACCGTGGCGGTGCCCGCGTCGACGTCGGCCTTGTAATTCCCGCTGACGACCTGCAGCGAGGTATCGCCTTTGACCGTCGTCTCCATCACGCCGGTGTCCACGTCGGTGAACAGGTTGCCCTCGGTGACGTGAAGCATCGTGTCGCCTTTGACCGTGGTCGCGGACGAGCCCTCGTCGACCCAGAGCTCGTGCAAACCCGTCTCGACGTGCGTGACCCAGTTGTCCTTGACCTTCACGTCCCACGTCCCGCTGCCCTCCTGGCCGACGTGCAGGTCGTGGTTCGCGCCGAAATCGAGGAGCGTGTTGTCGTCGGTGTGCAGGATGAGCTCGTGGTCCGCGTTCGGCGAGCCCATGCGCAGGTAGGTATTCGAATAGGGCGTCGACATCGTGATGCGCTGCTGCCCGGCCTTGTCCTCGAGCTCCAGCCGGTTCCGCCCGCCCGTTTGAATCACGTTCCTCGTATGATTGCCGCTCGTCACCGGGCTCGGCGTGAGCGCGTTCGGCACGACGCCCGAGATCACCGGCCGGTCCGGATCCCCGCCGAGGAAGCTGAAGACGACCTCGGTGGCCTTGCGCAGCGGGAAGTGAAACCCCTCGATGCCGCCGCCGTGCGGCTGCATCATGCGCACGAACGTGCTCGCCTTGCCGTCCTTCAGGTTCGTCTCGTCGAACTTGAACTTGACCGAATACCGGCCCTGGTCGTCGATCTGGGCGTACTCGCTGTCGGCCGGCCCGTCGACGGTGCCATTCTCGTAGCCGTAGATCCGCGGCCATTGCGTGCGCGACTCGGGCCGGAACTGCGTGCCCTCCGGGATCGCCTCGACCTCGACGTAATACACCTCGTCGTGCTCCAGATCGAGCAGGCGCTGGAACGCCGACGCCCCCGCGGCCTGGTTGCCGTGGTGGCGCACCTCGACCGCGAGGTACTTCGTGTTCAGCGCGGCGCGCGGGTGCTCCTCGAGCTCGAAGACGTGCCCGGCGCGCAGGTGCGAGCGCGAGCCGCGCGCCTGGTAGACGACCTCGCGCGCCAGCATCTCCTCGGCCCGGAGCTTCGCCAGCCGCTCGCCCGCCGCGGCCGAGAAGAACCGCTCGCCATAGAGGCTCACCTCGCCCGCGCCGTTCGACGACACCTGCGACGAGCCGGCGATCGTCAGGTTTGGCCGGGCATAATCGTAATCCTTGAGCTTGACCATCGACGGCAGCGTGCGGTGCCGGCTCGTGAACGCGCGGAACGAGGGCCCGGCGCTCCGGTCCTGCCCGGACTGCGGGTAATACCGCACGGGGCTGCCCACGATGTCGTTCTCGTACGACGCGCCGTCGCTGATGACGAGCTTCTCGCCGTCCTCGCTGTGGATGAAGTAATAATAAATGCCCTCGCGCTCCATCCAGCGCGAGATGAAATCGAGGTCGCTCTCCCGGTACTGGCAGATGTGCTCCTCCGTGTCGTAGGAGCCGAGCCGGAGCTCGTAATCGTCGCCGGAGAGGCTGTTCTCCTCGAGGATCGACTCGATCACCTCGGGCAGCTTCTTTTTCGTGAAGATGCGGCTGTGCTTCGAGAGGCCGAGCAGCCATAGCCGCGGGACGAGCACCGCGCGCACGAGCGAGCGGCCCTCGATCGCGTGCAGGAGCTCCACGCTCGCCAGGATCCCCGCGAACACGAAGGGCGGGAGCTTGTCGTCCGCCCGATCGATCACGAGCTGCGCCTTCGCCCCGATCGCGTCGCCGAGATCCAGCCCGTCGCCCTCTTCCCCCTCGAGCGACAGGAATATCTCGAACTCGTAAGGCCGGGAGATGGCCTCGGCGCCGCGGAATGCGACGACGCGCGTCGTGTCCGGCAGCACGCTCGACGAGATGGTGATGAGTTCGGTCAAAGCCATGGCAAAGCTCCCCGGGGATCCGCCCCAAAGTCCTCGCAGCGGCGCCGAGACTATCATCGTTCCCGCCCTTGGGGAGGGAAAACATTCGCTGTAGGATTCGGCGAGGAGGACGGGACGTGAAGACGCTGATCAAGGACGTGGACATCGTGACCCTCGACGAAAAAGGCACGGTGATCCGGGGCGGGGCCATCGCCATCGACGGCGCGAATCTCGTCGCCGTGGGCGAGGCGCCCGTCGAATTCGCGCCCGACAGGACGATCGACGGCGCGAATCACGTCGCCGTGCCCGGATTTTTCAACGCGCACTGCCACGCGTCGATGTCGCTCGTCCGCGGCTACGCCGAGGACCTGCCGCTCGATCGATGGTTCAACGAGCGCGTCTGGGTCGCCGAGTCCGCGCTCGGCCCCGAAGAAGTGCGCGCCGGAGCCTTGCTCGCCGCGTGCGAGATGATCCGCTCGGGCACGGTCGCCTTCAATGATCACTACTTCTACATGGACCACGTCGCCGAGGTCGTGGAGGCCTCGGGCCTGCGCGCGTCGCTCGCGTGGTGCCAGTTCGGCCTCGGCGCGGGCAAGGAGGTCGGCGCGGATCTCCCGGCCGCGCTCGCCTTCGCCGAGCGCTTTCACGGCGAGGCCGAGGGCCGCATCCGCGCGATGCTCGGTCCGCACTCGCCCTACGTCTGCCCGCCCGCGTTCCTGCGCGAGATCGCGGCGCTCGCGAAGGAGAAGGGCCTCGGCCTGCACATTCACCTCGCCGAGAGCGAGGAGCAGGTGAGCCGCTCGCTCGCCACGCACGGCATGACGCCCACGCGCTTGCTCGAGGAGACGGGTGTGCTCGACGTGCCCACGATCGCGGCGCACGCGCTCTATCTGAGCGACGACGACGTCGCGATCCTCGCGCGCCGCGGGGCGACGGTCGCCCATTGCCCGATCACGTACGCGAAGCTCGCGATGGGCCCGGGGGACGTGCCGCGGCTGCTGCGCGCCGGCGTCAATGTCGCGCTCGGGACCGACGGGCCCGCGTCGAACAACGACATGGACATGAAGGAGGCCGTCCGCTTCCTGCCGCTGCTCCAGAAGCTCGCGCGCCGCGACGCCGAGGCCATCGCCGGCGACGCCTCGCTCCGCATCGCCACGCAGGCCGGCGCGCGCGCCATGGGGTTTCCCTCGTCGGGCGTCCTCGAGGCCGGCAAGGCCGCCGATCTCGTCCTCTTCAATTTCGACAAACCGCACCTCGTGCCCCGCCACGACCTCGTGGCGAACCTCGTGCACGCGGCGAAGGGCAGCGACGTCAGCCACGTCTTCGTGGCTGGAAGGCTCCTCTACGAGAACGGGACGATCCTGACGCTCGACGAGGAGAAGATCCGCGCCGAGGCCGAGCGCGCGGCGTTCCGCATGGTCTCCCGCGATCTGACGGTGCTCCGCGAATACCAGAGCTAGCGGCGATCGGCCGGGCGCGAGGGGCGCGTCGCGCGCCTCTTGCATCGGCTCGTCGTCATGAAGGAACTGACGACAAGGCCGGCCGGCATCATCGCGGTCGCCGTGCTCATGGCGCTCAGCGGCGTGCTCACGGTGCTCTCCAGCGTCCCGGCCCTCACGGGGGCGGCGCTGCCGCCCTGGGCGATCGCGCTCGACGTCGCGGTGGGCATCGCCATGCTCGCCGTCGCCTGGGGCCTGCTCATGCTGCGATCCTGGGCGTGGGTCGTCACGCTCGGCGTCCAGGCCGTGAACGCCCTCTTCGCGATCATCTCCGTCGCCGCGGCCCCGGCGGCGGCATGGCCCGCGTGGATCGCCATCGTGATCGCGGGCGTGGTCGTCTTTTATCTGACGCGACCGAGCATTCGACTGGCCTTTGGTATCGGGGCGCGCCGCGTCTGACGCGCAATCATCCGCTCGAAGCGCCCGGCTCGCTCGAACCCCCGCCCTCACCCTCGCCGCTCGCCGCCGCTGCTGCCTCCGCCGCCGCGGCCTCTGCCTTCTTCCGCTCCGCCTCCTCGCGCCGCTTCTGCAGCGCCGCGGCCTCTGCCTCGCGCCGCTCGACTGCGTCCTGCGCGCTCCGGATCGCCGCCAGCGCCGCGCGCGCCTTGATGCGCGTCTCCTCGGCCTCCCGCATCGGATCGCTGTCGGCCACGATCCCTGCGCCCGCCGTCACCTCGAACTCGGCCGCGCGTGCGATCACCGTGCGGATCGGGATCGCGAAGTCGACCGTTCCATCCGGCAGCACGTACCCGATCGCGCCGCCGTACACCCCGCGCGGCCCTGGCTCGAGCTGGCGGATGATCTGCATCGCCCGCACCTTCGGCGCGCCCGAGAGCGTGCCTGCCGGCATCGCCGCGCGCACCGCGTCGATCGGCGACTTGTCCGGCGCGAGTGTCCCTTCCACCTCGCTCACGAGGTGCATCACGTGCGAGAAGCGCTGCACCTTCATCTCGCTCGTCACGTTCACCGATCCTGCCGCGGCCACCCGCCCCACGTCGTTCCGCGCGAGGTCCACCAGCATCACGTGCTCGGCGCGCTCCTTTGGATCGGCGACGAGCTCGCGCTCGAGCGCCTCGTCCTCCTCCTGCGTCTTGCCGCGTGGCCGCGTCCCTGCGATCGGCCGGAGCGTCACCTTCCCGCCCGACACGCGCACCATCGTCTCGGGCGACGCGCCCGCGATCGCCATCCCCTCGGCGAACGGCGTCTCCGCGAAGTCCAGGAAGAACAGGTACGGCGAGGGCGAAAGCACCCGCAGCGCGCGGTACACGTCGAACGCGTCCGCGTTCCGCAGCGGCGCGCGGAACGTACGGCCGAGGACGATCTGCAGGCAATCCCCGGCCTCGATGTACTGCTTCGCCTTGATGACCTTCATCGCGTACGTGTCGTCGTCGATGTTCGGCTCGGCGAAGAGCGCCTCCAGCGTCGGGTCGGGTGACGGCAACGGATCGAGCTCCGGCCCGTGCGTCATCTCCCACGCGCATCGATCGATCGCGCCCTTCGATCGACCTGCGATCGTGAGCGTCTGCTGGAGGTTGTCGAACACGACCACCGTGCAGTCGCGCATCAGCCTCCCGCTCATCCCCTCGTTGGGCCACGGCTTGATGCCGTTCGCCACGTTCGCCGCGTCGTAGACGAGGTAACCCACGAGCGCCTGCGAGAAGCGCGCGGCGAGCCCCTCGGCGTCCTCGAGCTCGGAGGCGTCCCCTGCGAGCAGCTCGAGCGCGTTCGCGCCGGGCGGGTAGGCGTGCTCGGTGCGCGCGCGGTAGCCGAGGATCGAGTAGCGCCCCCAGCGCTCGCCGGGCAGCACCGACTCGAGCAGGAAGGACGAGCGACCGGCGGATTGTGCGCGCAGCGCGTTGTAGGCGCGGACGGGCGTGACGTGATCGGCGGCGAGGGTCCGGGTGAGGATCTGGCTCTGGCTCACGCGCGAGAGGTTACACCGAGCGAGCGCGTGTTGCCGCGGGGATCGAAGCTCGGGAGCCGCCTTGTTCTCGTGTGACCGGGGCGTCCGTCAGTACTGCCCGAACAGATCCTGGATACGTGACTCCAGGGCGACGGCGATCTTGTAGAGCGACGAGATCGACGCGCTCGACTCGGCGCGCTCGATCTGCGAGAGCAGGGAGACGCTGAGCCCGGTGCGCCTGGCCATCTGCTTGAGCGTCAGATCCTTCTCCTTGCGGAGGTTGCGGATCGTGTCGCCGATGACGCGGTGCAGCTGCTCCTCGGGCGTGCGCGCCAGGCCCTTCTTGCGCATCACGCGGGCGAGCACCTCGCGGAACTCGTCCACGTTGAAGGGCTTCTTGATGTAGTCGACGGCGTCGAGCTTCATCGACTGCACGGCGCTCTCCAGGTTCGGGAAGCCCGTGAAGATGACGACCGCGATGTCGGTGTCGACCTTGCGGATGCGCTTGAGCACCTCGATCCCGTCGAGCTTGGGCATCATCAGATCGAGGATGATGAGGTGATACCCGCCGGTGCGGACCTCCTCCTCCACGGCCGATGGATCCACCAGGGTCTTGACCTGGTAACCATCCCGCTCGAGCAACGTCTGCATGTAGTCGCAGATGGCTCGGTCATCGTCCACGATCAGGATGCGAACAGCCGGAAGCTCGATTGCCACCTTATCCTCCTATTCGCGGCCACATCGACCGGGGCTATCGTCGACGCCGAGGGCGCCACCCGGACCGACCGGGCTCTTCCCTCGAATCCCCCCCTGGAGTCGCCGCATCTCGAACTGGGGGCGTCCTTGGCTCCCCCAAGCCTTGATTCCAGTAGCACTTTAACACGAGCCCGTCCGGTCCGGGATCGCTTTTTTTGCTTGCGTTTCAAGATTTTTCCGCACAGGCGACGTCCCCGGCGGACGTGAGGCCGCCCAGGGCGGTGTCCCCTGAACGGCGGTCTCTGCTCATCAGGACTTGACAGAAGCGTCCTGTGCGAGCATGGTGCGCCCCCACGTCGACGGCGAAAGCCGGAGGCACTCGGGGCGTAGCGCAGCCTGGTAGCGCACTCGGTTCGGGACCGAGGAGTCGGAGGTTCAAATCCTCTCGCCCCGACAAGCAGCAACGAGACACGAACCGTCCCCGGCAGGCCTCGCGCCTCCCGGGGATTGTTCATTTCTGCCCATCATCGCGCCTGGCCGGTCGGTACGCCGCATGCACGCGTGCTCACCTCTGGAGCGCGCTGTGATTGTCCAAGTCAGAGCCTCATCGTCGTCGTTCGAGTACCCCGTCTGCTTCACGAGCGACGTGTTCTCGCCGATGAACCGTGACTTGCGGCACCTCCTCGTCCGGCGTGAGCCCGACCAGAGGCACCGCGTCGCCGCCATCGTCGACCGAGGTGCGCTCGCTGCCCAGCCCGAGCTGAATTTGCACATCGAGCGGTATGCTCGGTGTCACAACGACGCGCTGGATCTCGTGGCTCCGCCGATCGTTCAGGGCGGGGGAGAGAACATGAAGGACGACGCGACGTTGCCTTCGCGCCTGCAGGCGTACTTCCACGCGCTGGAGCTGGATCGACGCTCGATCCTGCTCACCGTGGGCGGAGCGTCGTTGCTCGACCTCGCGGGGTTCGCCGCGTCGACGATGCAGAGCGCGCCGCGCGTCGTGCGTGTCCCGACGACCACGCTCGCGCAGGCCGGCCCTGCGGTGTTGCCGAAGAGCTCGATCAACGCGTTCGGCACGAAGGACTTCTTGTGCACGTTCCGCGCGCCCTTCGCCGTGGTGTGTGATCGCCGGTTCGTCGAGACGCAGAAGACACGCGAGAAGGTCTTTGGCCTCGTCCAGGCCGTACGCGCCGCGTTGCTCTGGGACGAGCAGCTCTTCGGCTGGATCGTCGCGCATGCGCACCGCGTCGCCTCGGGCGAGCGTGACGCGGTCGCCGAGCTGCTCCAGCGGAGCGCGGCGCTGCACGCGGACCTCGCGGCCCACACGTCGGACGAGGAGGTCTACGGCCCCGAGGGCCCGCTCGCGTTCGGGGCGTGGGCGGCGGATCGGATCGAGCTCTCCACCGAGCGCCGCATCCGCCAGGGCGAGGCGCTCGCGGTGGGCATCGCGCTCGACACGACGCTCGGCGCGCTCCACAGGACGCTCGGCGAGGCCGACCGCGAGGCGATCCACCGCCTGCTCGAGCGGCTCGGCTTGCGACTCTGGCACGACGCGCTCGGCAACGTCGACTCCGAGGGCCGTCTCCTCTTGCTCGACGGCCTGTCCGAGCGCTCCTTCGGCCACGCGCCGCGCGTGCCCTTGCTCTGCGGCATCGGCCGAGGCGTGACCTCGCAAGAGCTACGCGAGGACGTCCTGCGCGAGGCGATCACGCGGCTGGCGCACCGCGACGCGCACCGGGCGCACGCGTTTGCGCTGGCGTGACACTGGAGAGGCGCGTCCGCGCGAGGTGGAGGTCGCGCGCGCGCGACCTGAAGACGTGCGCGCGAGACCTGGAGACGCGTGGGCGTGACCTTCGGGGTTCGTTCGCTCACCTTGAGGTCGGTCGCACGAGACCTGGAGACGCGTGGGCGAGACCTGGAGACGCGTGCGCGGGTAGTGGTCGCGACCGCCCTCAAACGCGACCACCTCGCGACCACCTCGGCGTCAACAACGACCACCTGAAGCGCTTGGCGAGGGCGCGTGAGGCGGTCGCCGGGCCGGTGCTACCTGCCGCCCCGGTCCTCCTGGAGCTGCCGCAGCACCTCCTTCGCGATCCCCTCCTCGTACGCCGCGCTCGCCGAGTCCCCCTTCACGCCGAGCCTCTTCCGCAGCGCGGCCATCCTCCGCTCGATCTCACGCCAGCGCGGCGACCGCTCGACGCTCGTCCCCTTGAACCCGTCGAGCACCTGCTCTGACCGGACGACGGCCGTGAGCGCGTCCTCCCGACGCCCTTGCGCGATCGCCTTCTCGGCATCCGCGAGCCACTCGTCGATGTGCTTGGCCCTCTCGGGGAAGAGCTTCACGGCGGCGCGCTCGTTCGCCTCGGCCTCGGCGACGGCCTCCTTCGCCGCCGCCGCTCTCCGCTCCTGCGCCTCGCGCGCCTGACGCTCCTCTGCGGGGCCGCGCTTCTCGGAGATCTCCCGCTGGAGCTTCCGGATCTCCTCCTCGTGCTCCGAGCCGCAGACCCGCTCCGCCTCGGCCACGAACCGTTCGATCTCTTCGAAGTCCTCCCGCGCGATCCGGTTCTCGACGGTCTTGCGCGCCCCGGCGCACTTCTGCTCTGCGACGGAGCGCTGGTGCAGGCTGGCCACCACGAAGGGCGCGGCGACGATCAGCCCGCCCACGACGGCGACGTAGGTCCAGAGCCTTGAGCGCGGGCTCGGCGCGGGCGCGGGCGCGGGCGCCGTCGGCGCCGTCGCCGTGTCCACCTTCAGCACCACACGTTCCTCACCGCCATCTGCCCCGCCCGTCGGACCCATCGCGCTCGCCTCCTCGTCGAGCGGCCAGCAGGCGGCCGCCCCAGACACGTACTTTCCGTTCGTCGATACACGTACTTTCGGTCGGTCGCAACCGGAGGCCAGCGGATCTCTGCTCCGCGCCATGGAGAGCGAGGCGAAGATCGCCGCGAGGATCGGCGAGGTGATGCGCCGGTGCCGAGCCGCGCGCGGGTGGTCGCAGGCCGTCTTGGCCGAGCACCTCGACGTCTCCGTGGACTACGTCGGGCTCCTTGAGCGCGGCGAGCGCGTCCCCTCGATCCCAGTTCTTCTTCTGATCGCCGAGCGGCTCGGCGTGAGCGCGGCCGAGCTTCTCGGCGAGCGCGAGCTCGAGGACTGGGAGCAGGAGGCTCTCACCGCCATCCGCGCGCTGCCCGTCGCCGCGCGGGATGTCGTGCTCGCGATGCTGCGAGGAGCTGCGGGAGCGACGAAGCAGCGACGCCCTGCCCGCGCGCGGGCGCGCCGCGGCTCGCGCTCTTCCTGATCCCCAGATCAGTGCCGACGTGTTTATGAAGGAACGCGGAAAAACCTCGTAGGGGATCCTTGACCTGGATCATGGATGATCCGGATTTCCACGCGCGACGAGGTGGTTACCCCTCCTGTCTACAACACCGAGGTCGCTGCCGGCCGTGTCCTGGCAGCGGGCTCTCATCCTTGTTGGAGGTCAGGAGGCTGTGGCGAACGCTCTACCGATGGAGACCCGAGCGCGAGTCGTCTCGTCGCTCATCGAGGGGAACAGCATCCGCGCTACCGAGCGGATGACTGGCGTCGCCAAGAGCACCATCCTCCGACTCGGGCTCGACGTCGGCGAGGGCTGCGCGCGGATCCACAACCGTGTTGTGCGCGGTCTCACGTGTGAGGACGTGGAGTGCGACGAGACGTGGAGCTTCATCGCCAAGAAGGAGCGGCGCGTCGTCCAGGGAGACCCCGAGGAGTGGGGCGACGTCTACACGTTCATCGGCTTCGATCGACGCACGAAGCTCGTGATCGCCTACCGGGCTGGGAAGCGCGATCAGGTCACCACCGACGCATTCATCGCGGACCTCCGCGCTCGCCTGCTTGTCGTGCCGCAGATCTCGACAGACGGGCTCGCCACGTACGTCGGCGCGGTGAGCGCGAGCTTCGGCGGGCACGTGCAATATGGGCAGGTGCAGAAGCAGTACGGCTACTCCAGGAGCCCCGATCATCGATATGAGCCGGCCCGCGACGCGAACTTCATCCGGAAGAGCTCGATCATCGGCGCGCCGGATGCAGCCCGCGTGAGCACCTCCGGCGTCGAGCGGCTGAACCTCACCCTGCGCCACACGGTCGGGCGCACGCGCCGGCTCTGCCTCGCTTTCAGCAAGACGATGCGCGGGCATCGCGCCGCGATGTCGCTCGGGATCGCCGCGTACAACTTCTGCAAGATCCACGGGGCGCACCGCGTGACCCCCGCGATCGAGGCGGGGCTCGTTGATCGCGTCTGGGAGATCGAAGAGCTCATCGAGGCGGCCCTCTCCGAGCCAGAGGGCTACGCACCCGTGCCGCAGCACCTCACGCTCCCGGCGCAGACCGGGCCCGTGCGCGAGCTCCCGAGCGGCGCAGGCTTCCTTCGCCTCGTGCGCGGGGGCGAGGTGCCACCGGCTCCGTCAGTGCCGTCCCCGCCCCCGCCTGCGCCCCGCGGTGGAAAGAAGCCTGGTCGTGCCCCCGAGCCAACGTCGTCGCCCGTGCCTTCGGGAGGAGAGCAACTCGACCTGCTCTTGTGGCGTCGGCCAGAGCGCGCTCCGGAGCAACTCAGCCTTCCGTTTCCGGAAAGGGATGGCGGCCCTGGGGCGCCGGATGTGTGAACGTGGCACAGCACATGCCAATTGCTAGGCATGGCCATTCACAACAGCGTAGTGCCGGATACACATGAGACGCCCGATCTAACGAAAGGGCTACCCGTCTATATGAATGGGCGAATCGTCGCGTACATGCTCGTATCCAACCCTCACGAGCACGAACCGATAGTATTCAACGGACGGGTGGTTGGCTGGCTCGGGCCCGCTTGTGACCTTCCAGCGCGGCCCTGTCTCTGATTTGACCGAGCAACTTCCCCAGCAAACGCTCCGCGAGGTCTCGCAGTGTATGCTCGTCCTGGTACGGAATTTTTTCTTGAAAACCATCGAACTGAACCCAACGTTCGACTGGATATTGAAACCAGAAACTCCATCCCGCATCGAAGATGAGCGTATCCCGACCGCTCTGCATGGCTAGCGGCCAGCGCATCGGAACAAGAACGAATCTCTGCTCCGTTATCAGCGCGTGTCCCTTATGAGGAACAACCAAGATCGTTCCATCCGACGCTTGATCGAGCGTGCCCAACTCCCATTCCTTGAACCCTAAGACGGTCGTGATTCGGTTGCCGAAATCGATGATAGCATCTCTTGAGTCATTCAACGCGGTGGTTTCGACGTTGCGCGTTTGCTCATACGTCTTTGCATACGTGTCGATCGCTTTTTCCTGTGCCTGTAACATATATGGCGGACCATAGCGACATGGCTTCGTGTATTGCAACCCGGAGCGTATGCGCCGGGCGCACGCGTTCACGCATGACGGGCTTTCAGATGTGCAATGCGCTGGGTTTCGCGGCGTAAGCAGGTCGGTCCTGGACGGAGGTGCAGGCGAGCGCCACCGGAGTAGGCAGCTGGTTGTGGTAGGTCTGGCGTTGTGCCCGATGACCTTGGCGATCGCCAGCATCGTGCGGCTCAACGCTTGAGCGCGCCGCGCAGCCGCTGGACGACTTCAGCGGCCTCGGCGCCAAGCTCCGCCGCGAGCTCCTCCAGCGTGGCGCCCTCGGCGACGAGGATAAGCGCGCGCAGTGAGCGCACGGCGGCACGATCTGCGATCGAGGCGAGGAGCAGCCGCGCGTGGACGCGCTCGTCGAGCGCAGACGCTCGCGAGGGCACCTCGACCAGCGCCTCCTCGGGCTCGCCGATAAGGATCACCCGCTCGCGCCAGCGCGCCGTGCGGCGGACGTTCATCCGGATCCGCCACGCGACTTCGATGACCCACGCGAAGAGGACGTCCTGGGGCTCGAGCTCGTAGGCCCCGCGGATGCGCCCCTCTTCGACGATGCGGTGGACGACGATGATCGTCATCTGCACCGCGTCCTCGGGGTCCTCCAGGCCGACGGGGAAGCGGCGCCGCATGTAGGAGCGCAGGAACGGGCGGAAGGCGTTCACCTCCCGCGCCGAGGCTTCGAGGATCGGCTCGTCCGGCCGATCGGGCTCGTGCCGGTAGCGCATTCACGAGCCCCTCCCCGCGAGCGCGTCCTCGAGCTCCACGCCGGCCGCGCGCGCGACGCCGGCCGCGAAGTGCATTGAGCCCTGCACCTGGCCCTTGATGAAGGCCTCGATGAAGCGACGGGGGTAGCCAACGTCCTTCGCGACGAGGTACCAGGCGCCGCGCTTCGCGTAGAGCTTCCGAAGCAGGGCCCGCAGGTGCTCGCGCTGCTCCTCGGTGAGGTCGGCGGGGACGCTCTGCGGGGCGGCGCCCTCGGCGAGGTCCTCTCCGCCAGGAGCGCTCTCGCCGCCCGCTTGCTGGACCAGCTCGCCGACGACGCGACCGACGACCTCGCCGACGGTCGTCCAGTCCCCGAGGCGCTCGTGCAATGCCTTCACGGCCGCACGGAGCTCGGCCTCGAGGTCCGCCATGGAACGCTCGCTCATGACGCGCCTCGCTTCCTGCCGCAGAGGGCGCAGCGACTCGCGTCTGCGACGCCGGGCGTGAGGATCTGCTCGACGGAGACGCCGCCCGCGCGAGCGACGTGGAAGGCGAGCGCGTGGGAGCCGCGGTGGACGCCCGTTGCGACGTTGACGAGCAGGCCCTTGCGGACGCCGACGACGGTGGCGAGGCAGGCGTACGTGCCGTACGCGCCGCGCAGATGCTTGATCGCCGCGCGCAGGCGGTCGTTCTGGTCGTCCGTGAGGGAGAGAAGGTCAGACTTCCGCCCACGGGGCGGATCGGTTCCTTGCCCCTGCGGTGCAGGGTGAACTAGGCGTAGACGCACGGTCGTGACCTCGTGATCTGAGGTTGCGATCCAGCCGTCCCGGAGGTGTTCCTGCGCCTCCGGGGCGGCGCCTTCGCCTAGCTTGGGGCTACGATTTCAACTGCGACCACCTCGAAACCACCAGGTGGGCCGGTCGCGACCACTACCCGTGCGCGAGACCTGGAGACGCGTGCGCGAGACCTTCGGGGTTCGTTCGCTCACCTTGGAGACGTTCGCGCGAGACCTGGAGACGTGTGGGCGAGACTTGGAGACGCGTGCACGGGACCTGGAGACGCGTGGGCGAGACCTTGGGGTCTGTCGAAAAGCTGCGTTTCAGGCCCGCAGGTGCGCGCAGGGAAAACGATACACGTCATCGCCGGACGCGAATACGAATTCGTATTGTTGCAATCCGCCCCCCATGAGCGACGTCGAAGCCCGGCTCCAGAGCGCCCTCGCCGCGACGTGGGCGCCGGCGGTGGGCGCGTCGATCACGAGGGCTGCGGCTCCATGAGCACGTATCGGTGGAGCTGGAGCGACGGAGGTGGCCGTGCTCGATTGTTGTGTGTTCCGTTCCCGTCCTCTACGATGATTCCACCACGGAGGCTGGGGCATGAGAGCGCTCGTCGTCGGCTTGCTTTTCGTGTGGTTCGTCGTGCTCGCCCCGGCCTGCTGGGAACCCACGTGCAAGAACCCGAAGAGGGGAACACCGAATGGCGAGTCAGGCAGGGAGGGAGTGCTCGTCCAGTGTAACGCTGTCTTGCAATGCGCCAGCGGCAAGACGGGGGCCTTCGAGGACCGCCTGGAGGGCGTCGAGGACCCGCAGATCATCGACAGCGGAAGCGACTACACGAACGAGGACAGGTGCAAACAGAAGGTGACGGACCGGGGCCTCCCGGGGATCTGCGATTCGGTCGTCGTTACACCCAGAATCATCTGTCTCGATCCCCCTGGCTCGAACGGCTGCGGTTCGAGCCCCGGGGATGGCACCGTCATCATCGTCGGGAGCGCGGCCAGCGGCGATTTCAAGAACGACCACCAGGGCACTGGCGGCACGGCTCAACCTGGAAGCGGATATGGCGCGGAGGGCGGGGGCGGGCATTGAGACGTCGAGCCGTCACTACCGGCGATCCGACGGCACGTACCACTTCGTACCCACGAGCGCGGGACATCTCCGCTCCACGTCCGCGATGTAGCAGTCGCTGTATTCCTTCAGCCTCGTGAGCGAACCGAACGGCGGAGGCCCCCCGCAATGGCGATCCGCCGCGTCGAGGTTACGCCAGTAAAGCGCGCCGTGCTCATCCTCGCACGGTTTGCACCAGATGGGATCCAGCTCCGTACACGCCACGTGGTTCGGACACCGCGCCATCACGCAGCCGGCCTGGCAGGCCTCCCCTTGCCCCTCGGGTGGCTTCTCGCATACCTCTCCCCCAGGCGCGCACAACTCGAACACCGCCGCGAGGTCCTTATCGCAGGCGTCCGCGCCGAGCGTGTCCGAGGAGGCGCGGCGCACCTTCAGGCCCACGCCCACGGCGACGGCGAGCGGCAGGGTGATCGCAAGGGCGAAGAGCTTCCTTCGGCGGGTCATGCGTGGACTCCGTTGTGCGCGTTGTGGCGACTCTACACGATCCGGCGCGCGCCGACGAGTCGAACGCTCCTCCCTCTCCCACCGTCCGCGCTGCAAGACCCTGCGATCGCGTTGCACATCGCGGCCTCACGTGTTGCAATCCGCCCCCCATGAGCGACGTCGAAGCCCGGCTCCAGAGCGCCCTCGCCGCGGTCCGCTCCTATCTCGAAGCGAAGCTCGTCGCCGAGGCCGTCCTCGCCTCCGAGAGGGCCATGGAGATCGCGCACGAGCTCGGGCGACCCCATCCGCGCTACGTCGAGGCCGCGCGCATCGCCGCGCTCGCCTACGCGCTCGACAACAACGCCGGCATGTCCGCCCGCTACCAGCGCCTCGCCATCACCAGCGCCGAGCAGCTACCGTCGTTCCCCAAGGACAAACTCGGCTCGCTCCACTTCGACCTCGCCCGCGCCGAGCTCGATCGCGGCAGGCAGGAGGAGGCGACCGCCGCGCTCGAAGCCGCCATCCCCCTGCTCTGCCAGAGCCGCGCCGATCGCGACGCCGAGGCGCGGCAGGCCATGTTCCTGCGCGTCGCGCTCTGCATGGTGTCGGGTGATCCGAAGGAGGAGATGGACGCGCTCGTCGGGCGCCTGCGCACCTGGCTCGAGCCCGTCTTCGAGGACCCCGAGGCCACGGCCGACACGAAGGCGCTCGCCGAGCACGACATGGTCACCGCGCTCTGCTCCTCGGCGCGGCTCGAGATCGCGAAGCGCCGCTGGGATCGCGCCGAGGCCGCCTTGCTCGAGGCGTTCGAGCGCGCCGAGCGGCACATGCTCACGGCCGACCGGCCGAACCCGCACCTGCTCGGCCTCGTGAGCGAGGTCTACAAGGAGATGCGCCGCGCCTCGAAGGAAGAGAGCTCGGCGCTGCGCGCGCGCGCCGAGTCGCTGCTCGGGCCCGCGGCCGAGCGCGCGGAGCGGCTGTTCTGGGCGCAGCTCCGGGTCGTCGCGACGGACGCGCAGAAGACGCTCGGCTGGTCGGACGCGTACATCGCACAGCTCCTCGAGCCCGCGCTGCACGACGCCGAGCTCGCGGCCGACCTCGGCCGTCATCCGCTCTTGCACGGCCTCACGGAGGTGCTCTCGCGGCACGCGGCGAAGGGGACACACCTGCGGGATCAGGGGCCGAACGAGCTGCGCCGCGTGATGCGCGGGGACAAGGCGCTCGGCGCGGCCATCGACGTCATGGAGGCGGCGGGCCTTTCGGATGTCTGAGGGTTGAAATGCGAAGGCGCGCGCGTGTCTTGTTCGCGTTCGCCGCGTCCCTCGTCCCCGCCGCCGCGCTCGCCGAGGAGCCGCCGCCTCCCGAGCCGATCGAGGTGACCGTCGAGGGGGACAAGGCGCCGGCGGGGTCGGTCTCGCTCCGGCGGCGGGACATCCGGGAGATGCCGGGCGTGCTCGGGGATCCGTACCGCGCGATCGAGGTGCAGCCGGGCGTGACGCCGACGGCGAGCGGATTGCCCTACTATTACATTCGCGGCGCGCCGCCGGGGAACATCGGGTTTTTTTACGACGGCGTGCGCGTGCCCTTGCTCTTTCACGTGGGCGCGGGGCCGAGCGTGATCTCGGCGCCGCTCGTCTCGCGCGTGACCTTGCACATGGGGCCGTATCCGGCCGACATCGGGCGCCTCGCGGGCGCGGCGGTCGAGGCCGAGGCGGCGCCGTTCCCGAATGAATGGAAGGGCGAGGGCGCGTTCCGGTTCGTGGACGTGGGCGGCGTCGTGGAGGGGCCGGTCGGGGACAAGACGACGGTGCTCGTCGGCGGGCATTATGCGTTCGGCGGGCACATCCTCTCGGCGCTGATCGACAACGTCGATTTCGGGTACGGCGATTACCAGGCGCGCGTGAGCCGCCGCGTGGGGGAGCGGGGGCGGTTCACGGCGCTCGTGTTCGGGGCGTGGGATTATCTGGCGGCGACGACGGACGCGGGCGGGGAGAAGGACGTCCTGCTCGACGCGGATTTCCATCGCCTGGATCTTCGATACGACCACGAATTCGATTCGGGCGCGAAGGTCCGGGCGGCCTTGATGCTCGGGCTCGATCGGTCGAGGCAGGTCGGCGCCGAGAGCGCGAGCAATGGGAAGATCGGGGCGCGGCTACGCGGCTCCTTTCCCATCGGCAAGGGAAAGGCGCTGCTCCGGGGCGGGCTCGACCTGATGGTCGATCGGTACGACATCGTGCACAAGGAGCCGTGTGACATCGCGGTCGAGGGCTGCGCGTCGGGGCCACTCGGCGAGCTCGACGAGGCGTTCCGCGCCCTCTTCCCGAGCCGCTGGGACACGGCCGTGGGCGCCTGGGCGGACGCGCTCGTGGTGCTCTCGGACAGGGCGACGATCACGCCGGGGCTGCGCGTCGACCATTACACGTCGATGGGGAACACGGCCCTCGCGGTCGACCCGAAGATCACGGGCAGGTTCGGCGTGGGCGAGCGCGTGCGGATCGTGCCTGCGTTTGGCGTGGCGTCCCAGCTCCCGGGCTTCGCGCCGCTGCCGGCGCTGCAGATCGGCGGGATCACGGGCGGGCTCCAGCGCAGCTTGCAATCGAGCCTCGGCGCGGAGGTCAAACTCTCGCCGATCCCGGTCGAGATCAGCGGCTCGCTTTTCCGGCAGGTGACGTTCAACCTGACGGACCCGATCGGCAGTGATCGCGGGACGAACCTCGGCCCGGCGCGGTTCCTCTCGCGCAGCACGGGGGACGCCTACGGGCTCGAGCTCTCGGGGCGCGGGGCATTACGCAAAGATTTGCTCTTCATGGCCTCGTACACGCTCTCGCGCTCGACCCGCACGTCGAAGAGCGGCCTGACGACGCCCTCGGCGGTCGACCGGACCCACGTCGCGCACGTGGCCTTGCTCTACGACCTCGGCGCGGGCTGGAAGGCGGGCGTGCGGCACGTATTTTACAGCGGTTTCCCCGCGCAGGAGGCCGGGAGCGGTGCCTCCGTCGAAGACCCGCCGCGGGTCCGGCCTTTTTATCGGCTCGACGTGCGGGTCTCGCGGCGCTTCCGGGTCGGGGAGACGGGGTTCGTCTCGCTCGTGCTCGACATGCAGAACGCGACGCTGAGCAAGGAGGTCTTCGACGTGACGTGCGCCCGCGGGATCTGCCAGCCGCGATTGCTCGGGCCGATCACGATCCCGCAGGTATCGGTGGAGGCGGGGTTTTAGAGGTTGGGCAGTAGAGAACGATCCTCGCCGCGGCTTCACAAGATCTTCAGCACGCAGTTCTTCCACCCGAGCTGGGTCGCCATATTGCGCCCATTCTCGAAGACACTCTTGCCGGTGCCCACCACCGGCTTGGTTCCCTGATCGCAAATCAAATTGGCATTGTTTCTGCTGCCGGTCTTGAACTTGCCCCATTGGGCTCGCGTGACGCTCTTTTTGGCGTTGATGGTACTCCTGAGCACGACGCTGCATGCCACATCAAGGTTGGCTTGATCGTAGACCCACCGAGCATTGCCGGTACAGTAGGCGAGGGTTGCAGCGTTCGCGCCCGCCGCGATCAGCGAGAGCGAAGCGACTGTGATGATGCCTGTTACGATGTTACGCACTCCCATGGCGAACCTCCGCGAAAAGGGTTCACCTGGACGTACGTGCAATTCGGAGACCAACCGTGCTCAACGGTGGGGCCAACGGGATCGGGTATTACGGCAGACGCGGGAGTTCTTCCAAGCGCTCAATCGTCGCTCTTCCCGAACAGCCTGTGCCGGAAATACCCGATCTGGCTCTTCGCAATCTCCTTCACGAGATCGATCTTGTCCACCTCGCGCGCGCTCGTCCTCCCGAAGAGCTCCCCCGATTCGTAGAGCTCGCGTGTCTTCGCGCGCTGCAGCTTGCCGCTCGACGTCTTCGGCAAGACACCCGGCGCGAGCGGCACGACCTCGTCGACGGTCAGGCCCACGCTCTGCTGCACGGCCTTGCGGACCTCGCCCTCGAGCCGCTTCTTCGCCGCCTCGTCCTTCTCGCCCGTCTCGAACGTGATGACCACACGCTCGCGATCCGAAGGGCCCTTCATCGTGCCGAACGCGATGACGTTGCCCTTGCGCACGCCCTCGACCTGGCTCGCCTCCCACTCGATGTCCTGCGGGTAGTAGTTGCGGCCGTTGACGATCACGACCTCCTTCGATCGCCCGCAGATGTGGACCTTCCCCTCCGCGAGGTAGCCGAGGTCGCCGGTGCGCAGATATCCGCCCGCGAAGGCGCGTTTCGTCACCTCCGGGTCGTCCCAGTAACCTTGCATCACGCTCGGCCCGCGGATGCGCAGCTCGCCGACCTCGCGCTCGGGCAAGGGGCGCGCGCTCTCCTCGTCGTCGGGCGCGAACGTCTTGATGTCGTGGCCCTCGAAGGCCGCGCCGCACTCGACGATGCCCGAGGCGCGCGGCGAGCCCTCCGCCGCGGGCTCGGCGCGGCCCTTCGACCAGAGCGTCTCGCCGTCGACGACGTCGGCGCGCACGCCCGTCCAGATCTTGCTGAACGAGACCGCGAGCGTCGACTCGGCCATGCCGTAACAACACACGAACGCGCGCTCGTCGAAGCCGACGGGCCCGAACTTCTCGGCGAAGGCCCGGAGGTTCTCGGCGCGGATGGGCTCGGCGCCGCAACCCGCGACGCGCCAGCTCGACAGGTCGAGCCCCTTCATCTCGCTCTCCTTGATGCGCTTGACCGCGAGCGCATAAGCGAAGTTCGGGCCGAAGGAGATCGTGCCTCTGTACTTCGAGACCGCCTCGAGCCAGCGCGCCGGGCGCTTCAGGAAGAGCAAGGGCGGCAGGAAGGTGATCGCGTTCTTGTGGTAGATCGGCGCGATCACGAAGCCGATGAGCCCCATGTCGTGGTAGAGCGGCAGCCACGAGACGCCATGATCGACGGCGTCCGTGACGCGCAGGCCCACGGGCATGATCGCGTGTACGTTCGCGGCGAGGTTTCTGTGCGTGAGCGTCACGCCCTTCGGCCGCGCAGTCGAGCCGCTCGTGAACTGTAGGAAGCAGACGTCGTCGAGGTCGACCTTCGCAGGCCGGAGCTCGTCGGTCGACGTGCGCACGCCCTCGACCGCGACGACCCTCTCGAGCCCCTTCGCTTCGGCCTGGATCGTGCCGAGGATCTTCTTGATCTCGCCGCTCGTGACGAGCACGCGGGCGCCGCTCTTTGCCACGATGTGCAGCGTGTTCTCGAGGTAGCCCGAGAGCTTGCCGAGGCCCGTGGGCGGGTAGATCGGCACGGGGATGATCCCGGCGCGGACGGCGCCGAGGAAGGCGAAGACGAAATCGGCGTTGTCGGGGAGGATCAGCGCGACGCGGTCGCCCTTGCGCAGGCCCATCGCCTGCATCGCGCCGCCGAAACGAGCGCTCATCCGCTCGATGTCGGCGTACGAGTGGAAGGGCGCGACGTCGGGAGATTCGTCGAGGAAGCGATACCCCGTGCTCGTGCTCGACGCCGCGTCCTCGATGGCCTGCGCGACGGTGCGGGGCGTCTCGGCGCTCATCCTTCGAGCCTTCCGTCGCCCTCGAGGCGCGTGAGGATCGCGGCCGCGACGTCGGCGATGGTGTTGATGTCGCGCAGCGCGTCGTCCGGGATCGTGAGCTTGAAGGTGTCCTCGATGTCCGCGAGCACCTCCATGACCCCGAGCGAATCGATGCCGAGGTCGGCGACGATCTGGCTCTCCTGGCTCACCGCGGCGTCGGTCTGCTTGTACTGACCGAACACCTCGATGAGCTTTTCGTGGACGGTTTCCCGATTCCAAGTCATGGGGCGCTTCCTACCGCAAGTCGTCCCCGTTCACCAGACGCCTCAGCCGCTCGAAGCCCTCCACGCTGCGCGCGCCGTACCACATGAGGTCCTTGCCGTCGCAGAAGAACACGCGGCCCGTCTTCGCGGCGGGGATGTCGAGCTTGCGGAAGACCTCGGCGTCGCTCTCCGTGAACGCGTGCGGCTCGTCGGGGAGCAGCACGACCTCGGGCTGTCGCGCCACGACCTCGTCGAGCGTGACGCGTGGATAACGCGTGTCGCGGCTGCCGACGCGCTCGGGCGGGAGCGGCGCGGCCTTGCCGAGGTCGGCGGCGAGCGGGTAGCGGCGCCTGCGGTCGGCGAAGATGTTCTGCGCACCCACGAGATCCATCATGTCGGAGATGAAGGTCTCCTCGTGCACGGTCATGAGCGGGTCCATCCAGATGGGGACGAACGCGCGGACGGGGACCCGCTCGCCGCGGTGTTTTTCGGCCTCGTGATGGGCGTGGTAGGCCGACGCGACGAGCGCGCGCGCGGGCTCGTCGCGATCGAGGCCGAGCGCGAGGGCGAGGCGGGCGAGGTGCGCGATTCCGTCGGCGACGCGCCTGGGGAACGAGACGAAGACGGCGACGCCGGCCGCGTCGAGGCGCTCGATATGCGACCGGGTGTTCTCTTCCTGGTTGGCGATGACGAGGTCGGGCTCGAGGGCGAGGACCTTGTCGACGTCGACGTCTTTCGTGCCGCCCACGTCCTCGATGCCGGCGACCTCGCCTTCCGGCGCGACGCAGAAGCGGGTGCGACCGACCAGGCGGTCCTTGGCGCCGAGCCGGATGACGGAGTAGGTATCGCTCGGGACGAGCGAGACGACGCGCCTCGGCGGGGTCGTGAAAATGTGACGGCGTTGTCTGTCGTCCTGGACCTTGATGATTTTCATCGGCAGGGCTCTTTAGCGCCGGCGCCGCCGATTGCCTAGCGGTCGGGCTCGACCTTGATGTAACCTCGCCCGTGGAGGTGTTCGATGAGGACGGGCTTGGTGCTGGGGCTCGGCGCCCTTTTGCTTCTGGGGTGCGGAGGGGGCTCGTCGGGCGGCCAGGGCGGCGCGGGCGGGCAAGGCGCGGCGGGGGGCGCGGGCGGCAGCGGCGGCCAGGGAGGCGGCGGCGGGCCGTCGTATGCGGATCCGTACACGATCGACGCATTCGAGGACACGCGCATCACGAGCGACGGTAGCCAGCCCAATTTCCAGACCGTGTTCACCGAGGTCGATTTCAAGGACGGCCCGTTCGCGAGCGCGAAGCTCGTCGTGGACCTCGCGAGCACCTGTTATCCGTTCGACAAGTGGGTCGACAACCCGCCGCCGGAGGGGCAGAGCTGGCCGGCCGATTGCGACGCGTTCGATCGTAACTTCGATATCTCGATCGATGATCCGATGGACCCCGCCACGGAGCCGCCGGGGCTCGAGCTGATGCACGCGGTCACGCCGTTCGGCGGGCCGATGCACCTCGAGATCGACGTGACGGACGTGGCGAACGGCCTGCCGGGCAAGCACCGGATGCGCGCGCACATCACGACCTGGTCGGACGCGGCGGGCATGGTCTCGGGCTCGAACGGGGGCTGGAACGTGACGGCGAAGCTCGAAATGGTGCCGGGCGCGCCGCCGCGGGACGTGCTCGCGGTGAAATCGCTCCATTACGGGTCGCAGACGACGGCGGAGGGGCCGGGCGTGATCAACTTCGAGGTGCCGGAGGGCGCGGCGGCGGGGAAAATCGAGTTCCGCACGAGCGGCCACGGAGGCGGCGCCGTCGGCACGGGGTGCATCGGGCCCGCCGAGGAGTTCTGCAATCGCACGCACACGGTCTCGATCGACGGCGCGGTGATCGACACGTGGAAGCCCTGGCGGACGGACTGCAAGGACCTCTGCACGGAGGCGACGCACACCTGGCCGAGCGGAAACAGTTTTACCTATTGCCAGGAGAACCCGTGCGGCGCCATTTCGAGCGTGAAGGCCCCGCGGGCGAACTGGTGCCCGGGGAGCATGACGGCGCCGAAGGTCTGGGAGACGCCCGAGCTCGGGACGCCGGGATCACATTCGTTCCAGTGGTCGATCAATACCGTCGAGGCCGGCGGGAGCTGGGCGTCGAGCGCCACGTATTTCGCCTACGGGCCTTGAAGGGAAGGTCGTTCGAATGGCTCGAGCCTTCGCCTCCGCGGCCCTCCTCGGCCTCGCCGCCCTGCTCGCGGGCTGCGGCGGCGAGGGCGAGACGCAGGACCTCCTGACGCCCGCGCCGCCGCAGCCGAAATTCGATTATCCGCTCGACGACGTCCTGCGGCTGCATCACCTGCAGACGAAATCGACACACAACAGCTACCACGTCGAGACCGAGGGCAACACCGTCGGCGATTGGCGCTACACGCACGCGCCGCTCGACGTGCAGCTCGGCGCGCAGGGCGTGCGGCACGTCGAGCTCGACCTGCGGTACGATTTCGCGCTCGAAGCGTTCGAGGTGTATCACCTGCCCGTCCTCGACGAGCAGACGACGTGCAGGAAGTTCACGGATTGCCTCGTCGTCCTGAAGAAATGGTCCGACGCGCACCGGGCGCACCACCCGATCGTCGTGCAGGTCGAGATCAAGGACGCCGTGCCGCCCGACGAGGCGGGGGCGGAGGCATATTTCGCCGCCCTCCACGCGGAGATCCGCAGCGTTTGGCCGGACGATCGTCTCCTCGTGCCGGACGAGGTGCAGGGCGAGGCGGCGACGCTGCGGGAGGCGGTCCTTTCGAAGGGGTGGCCGACGCTCGGGGAGGTCCGCGGGCGTCTCCTCTTCACGCTGGACGACTCCGGCGACAAACGGAGGGCGTACACAAAGGACCATACGAGCCTCGAAGGCCGGATCCTCTTCGCGGACGCGTCGCCCTCGGATCCGTGGGCCGCGATCGCGGTGATCAACGACCCCGTGGGCGGCGCCTCCGCCATCGCCTCCGCGCTCGCCGCGAACATGCTCGTGCGCACGCGCGCCGACGGGAACGCGGGCGAGGTCCTCGAGACGGGAAGCACGATCCAGCGCGAGGCCGCGATCTCGAGCGGCGCGCAGTTCGTCACGACGGACTTCCCCGCGAAGGTGCCGGAGGCCGAGTACTGGGTCGAGATCCCGGGCGGCACGCCCTCGCGATGTAACCCCGTGACCGCGCCGATGGAGTGCAGCGCCGAGGCGATCGAGGATCCCGCGTTCGTCGGCCCTTGAGTCTGGTCGACGATGGGGGCTCCGCTCGGGCGAGCCGAGCTATGCCCCCAAACCCCCTAGCGCTCCTCGATCGACGCCACGATCCTCTCCTCGAGGTCGCTCCACCCCACGGGCCGCATGTCTTTGCGCGTGTAGCCGCGCAGCATGAGCTCGCGCGCGCCCACGGCGAGGAAGTAGGTGCGCAGCACGAAGGGGTCACCGTCGATCTTCAGCTCGTGCTCGACGACCACGGCCCTCCGCTCGCCGGCCGTCACGATCCGCGCCTTCTCGAGCTGCACCGACTTCGCGGGTCCGCCCTCGTCCGCCATCGCGCGGGTCCCTTCGAGGAAGACGTCGAGCTCGCCGGGCTCGACGGGCCTCTCCAGCGGCCACGCGCGGATCTCCACGAACACGGGCGTCGCGTCGAGGCCGCCGTACGTGAAGACGTGCATCTCGCCCTGGTTCTCCGTCTCGGCCGCGGCCATCTTCACGACCGACGCGGGGACCTCCACGGACAAACCCACGCCGGCGAGCGCCGTGCGCTTCATCGCGGGCGGCTTCTGCATCGTCCACGGGCCGCCGAGCCGGATGCCCGCGCCGATCGAGGCGAGCATCGCGGCGCCCACGACCACCGCGACGATCGTGAGCAGGGGGCGCGGCGAGGGCTCGGCGTCGCTGTCGCCTGCGCGCTCTTCGAGCGGCTTGAGCCCACGGCCGAGGACGAGCGCCGTGACCACGAAGCCCACGACACCTCCGCCGAAGTGCGCGAGGTAGTCGACGCCCGGGAAGAAGCTGATGAGCACGTTCGGGACGAGCGGCCGCCACGCGTTTTGCTTCAGCCGCGTGATGAAGAGCGGCGGCAAGACGCCACGCGGGAAGAGCACGATCGCGAGCACGGCCGTCATCAGGCCCCAGATCGCGCCCGACGCGCCGACGCTCCACGTCTTGCCGATCAGCGTCGTGGCGAGCGCGCCGCCGAGGCCCGAGAGGCCGTAGAGCACGAGGAAGCGCCGCGACCCGAGGACCGGCTCGAGCATCACGCCGAGGCTGCCGAGCGCGACCATGTTCATCACGAAATGCGCCACGCCCCCGTGCAAGAAGGCCGAGGCGAAGATGCGCCAAACCTCGCCGCCGCGCACCGCGTGCCCGCTCGTCGCGCCGATCGACACGATGGCCGGCGTGTACCCGCCCATCTGCTTGGCCCAGGCGAGCCCGAGCAAGCCGACGACGGCGCACACGGCGATGAGCCCGATCGTCACGGGCGTCTTGCCCCGCAGCCGCGAGGCCGCGCGCCGATCCTGCTGCGCCAGCATGCGCCCCTTCACGAGCGCCTCCTGGATTCGCTCCGGCGCGGGCGGCTCCGTCACGCGGATCTGCTCGGCCGCGCGTTCGAGCAGCGGCAGCTTCGACCCGCTCACGTGCGCGAGCCGGCTCGCGTCGTCGACGTGGTGAAACCCGATCTGCGCCCCCTTGGCTTGCGACGCCGCGCGGCGCAGCGCGTCCACGATCCCGACGCCGCCGCCGACGGCGACGACGTGCGTGGGCACCGGCGACTGTTTTGCGGACGGCACGATCTGCGCGAGCAACTTCGGCAGGTGCGAGAGCGCGTCGCGATCACGCGTGGGCAACAGAAGAATTTGCGGCGGCGCGCTCGTCGTCACCACGTGCGAGGCGACGGGCCCGTGCTGGATGAGGCAGCTCTCCGGATCTTCCGTGAAGATCGCGCCGAGCAGCCTGTCCCGGCGGACCACGCTCGGGTCTGTCGCGAGCTCCACGTCCTCGATCCTCTCTTCGGGCCTCATGCGCCGGGGCAGACTTGCAGCGCTTCTCCCGCCCTGCAACGTGGCTTTACGCGTGCGGTCTCGGCGAGGGCTCGGGTAGGATGGGGTCCGTCATGCCCGACTGGCTCAAGAACCTCTTGCCGATCCTGCTCCTGCTCGCGGCGATCGCCGTGGTCGTCAGCCGCTTGCCCAAGATCGACCTCGGCCACTCCGAGGCCTTCAAGCGTCGGCGTTTCTTGAACTGGTTCCCCCTCGGGCTGACGTACGCGCTCCTCTACTTCGGCCGCTACAACCTCTCGGCGAACGCGTCGCTGATGGACAAGATCGGGCTCCTGACGAAGCAGGAGTACGGCGACATCGCCGGCATCGGCTCCATCCTTTACGGCGTGGCCTTCCTCTTGAACGGCCCGCTCACGGATCGATGGGGCGGGCGGGCGACGATCCTCATCGCGGCGGGCGGCTCGGCCCTCATGAACGCCCTGCTCGGCGTGGTCGCGATGCGCGCCCAGGCTGGCCAGATGACGCACGCGTCCGTCGTCACCGCGTTCACCGTCCTCTTCTCCGCCAACATGTATTTCCAGAGCTTCGGCGCGGTCTCGATCGTCAAGGTCAACGCGCCCTGGTTCCACGTGCGCGAGCGCGGCGTGCTCGGCGGCGTGTTCGGGATCCTGATCTCGCTCGGCCTCTACTTCGCCTACGACTGGAGCCGGTTCATCGCGAAGGCCATGGGCATGACGTCGGCGTTCATGATCCCCGCGGGCCTGCTCGTCCTGGCCTTCGTGGTCTGCGCCGCCATCATCCGCGATACGCCCGGACAAGCGGGTCATGTCGATTTCGACACGGCCGACGCCTCGAGCGGCGACACGGGCGGGCGGGCCACGCTCGTCGACGTCGTGCGGAAGATGTTCTCGCAGAAGGTCATCTGGATCATCATCGCGATCGAGTTCTGCAGCGGGTTTCTGCGGAACGCCGTCATGCAGTGGTACCTCGTCTTCGCGGACAAGACGGGCGTCAAGGACGGGTTCGTCTCGGCGAACTGGGGCGTCTTGCTTTGCGTGGCCGGGATCCTCGGCGGCATCTTCGCGGGGCTCATTTCGGACCACGTCTTCGACTCGCGCCGCGGCCCGGTCGCCTCGGTCCTTTATGCGGGCCTGCTCGTGGGCGTGGTGGTCACGTTTTTCGCGCTCGGCGGCAGCGTCACGGGCTGGGCCGTGGTCTTCATGTCGCTCTGCGTGATCGGCGTGCACGGGATGCTCTCCGGCACCGCGAGCATGGACTTCGGCGGCAAGAAAAACGCCGGCGTGGCCACGGGTATCATCGACGGGTTCGTGTATCTCGGCACGGGCTTCCAATCGCTCCTTTATGCCCGCATCCTGCCCGAGGGCGAGGCCGCGAAGGACCCGGCGAACTGGAAACAATGGCCGCTCGCCATGCTCCCGGTCGCCGCCGTGGGCCTGCTCTTCGCGACGCGCGTCTGGAACGCGAAGCCCAAGGCCGCCGCGGCCCCCGCGGACCTCGAAAAAAAAGCCGAGAGCAAGCCGGAAGCCGCGGCGGCTTGAGCGGAACCTGAGCGGTACACGTCCCGGTGGGCGGGTAGACACGGCCCTCGCGGCCAGATCCCCGCAAAAAACCCGGCATTCTGCGCGAACGGAGCCCGGCACGGATCCTGATGGGACGGCGCCCGGAGGCTTCGTCATGCGTCTCGGTTCCGCGCTCGCGGCTCTTCTGCTCGTCGTGTCCGTCGCCGGTTGCTCCAAGCGAGAGGCCCTCGTCAAGATCCCCAGCCTGGAGGCGCCCGTCGCGCTGTCGCCTGCGCCCGTCCCCGCCCCGGCGGCGCCGCCTGCCGAAAAAGCCCCCGCCATGCCGGGCGAGATCGATCCCGGCCTCTTTTCGCAGGTGATCGTCGAGAATGGGAAGACCTACGTCGTGCTGCACCCCGACCCGGACGTCACGCGCTGGGGCCGCGGCGCGCCGATCCTCGTCTCGGACGACTTCCCTGTCATCACGCGCCGCGAGATCGAGCCGAGCGCGCTGCCGGCCTCGCTCGTTCGGCGCACCGGAACGCCCGTCCGCCTGTATGGCCCCAGGGGTCCCGTTTGCGAGGGCAAGCTCGGCCCGCTCGTTTTGATCGCCCGCGTCGAGCCGGACGACGGCGTTCGCCGGCAATGGAAGGGTGAGGATTACGACGGGACGCCCCTCCCGCCCGCGACGCCGGAGACGATCGCCGAGGAGGCCTGGGCCTCGGCCGAGGGGGGTCGCTCGCTCGTGGCGGAGATCGAAGAGGTTCAGGGGCATTGCAAGGACGCGCAGTTCGCCCGCGACCGGGATCTCTCGGTATTGCGGCCCGTCCCGGTCGAGGACGCGCCCGCGGCGCTCGTGCAGCGCGCCGTCGCCGAGATGCAGGACCTCGCGGGGTATGCGGAGATCGACGACCTCTACCAGAGCTCGGGCATTCAGACGCCCGGCGTCCCCTGGGAAACGCACGACGGCGCGGCCCCCACGGTAAAGGTCTTTTCGGGCGAAGCGGGCACGTTCGTGTGGCTCGACGCCGAGGCCGGCGCGGTCTGCAGCGAGTTTCGCGGGAAACTCACGGCGCTCTGGAAGCTCGAGGGGTCGAGCTCCAAAAACGCTCGATTCGTGAAGCTCTACGAGGGCGCGGACGATTTCTCGCCGAGCACCCTGGTCCACCTCGATCGGGACGGGTCGCCCTCGTTGCTCGGCTACCAATCGGTCCTTCGCAAAGGCCCGAACGGCTTTTTGGTGCGCAGCGTCCTCGCCCCCACGTTCTTCTGCCCCTGCTGACGAAAGCCTCCCCACGGCCCGCCCCCGGCTCGTCAGCATCGCGACGGCCCCCCTCGTCAAGACCGTAACGATCCCCCGCCTCGGCCCTCGCGCCTCGCGCTGTTTTGGCGGAAAATCCCGTGGATCCGGGCTACTTCGGGCGCGGTATGGATCCTGCCTCGTCGCGCTCGGTCCTCCTCCCCCGTCGTTGACGCCGGGGGCCAGGTGTGAGACGCACCCGAGTCCCTCGGGGCGTCGACATCGGCGGCGGGGGCGCTCGGCAGATCGTGGAGAAGCACGGATGAAGCATCGTCTCGGGATCGTCTTTGCCCTCGGCGTGGGGCTCTTGGGGCACGGCGCGGCGCTGGCGCAGCAGCCGGCGCCGGCTGCGGACGCGGATCAGGCCGATCCGAACGCGCCTCCCGCATCCCCCCCTGCGCCGCCCCCCTCCCCGAACCCGGACGCGCCGCCGACCCCGCCTCCGCCGGGGGATCCGGCCGAGTCGCCCGAGGCTCCGCCGCCCGTCACGCTCCCGCCCTACCTCACGGGCAACACCACGACCCCGCTCAACCCGCCGCCTCCGCCGCCCGTACCGGGTGGTAATGGCACGCTCACGCCGCCCGGACCGGGCGCGGACGCGGGCGTGACGCCGAATACGCTGCCGGCGCGCGTGCGTTGGCGCGGGTCGAACCTCAACTGGGGTACGAATGCCACGACGACGGCGCTCGGGATTGGCCGCGACAACATCAGCAGCTCGCACGAGCACGTCTCGATGGGCTTCGGCCTCACGCTGAACTACTTCATCCTCGAGCCGAAGCTCGCGGACGGCTCGCCGCGCGGGTATTCGCTCCGCGTGCAGACGGCGCCCGGCTTCGACGTCGAGCTGACGAACAGCGACACCACGACGACGAAGCGCGAGCCGCTCTTTCGCGATCTGCCCGTTCAGGCCATTTTCGCGAAGCCGCTCTGGAGGAGCGCGGACGAGGAATGGGGCGTCAGCATGGCGGCGAACGGCACCGTCCTTTTGCCGACGTCCAAGCTCTCGCACGACCGCGGGGTGTACCTGACGACCTCGCCGCGCGTCTCGATCTTCGCGATCGTGCCATTGCGGGGCAAGAAGGCGGATTTCCTGAAGAACGTCTTCGTCGGCACGAGCTTGCGCTGGGATCACCAGTTCACGCGGGCGACGGTCCCGACGAACCCGGACATCCAGCTTCCGAGGCAGACGCTCCAGGGCACCATGACGATGTCGGACCAGCTCACGGGTGGCTCGGTCGACACGAACCGGCTGGCGACCGGCGCGTTCCTCTTCTTCGACGAGAAGCTCTTTGGCAAGACGTTCTGGCTCTTCTTGAGCGGCGGCCTGCAGTACTCGCTCCTCAACCAGCCGCAGACGAGCGGCTGCGTGAAGATCACCACGGGTTGCGTGGAGCCGACCCGCGTCGAGAGCCCCACGACGACGCGATACACGACGAGCTTCGGCATCGGCATCAATTACTTCCCCGCCTCGGAGTGGGGTTTCTCGATCGATTACGGCAACGCCAACACGCAGATCGGCCTCGACGGCAAGCGGCGAAACCCGTTTTACAGCCCCGAAGCCACGCTCAGCGCGGGCCTGATCCTCTCGATCGACGCCATCTACGAGCGCCTGACCGGCCCGGCGCGTGACGAGCCGTTCATCGTCTTCGGTAGCAACAAGAAGACCCGCGGCGTGCCGCAGGCCGCCCAGCGCGAGATCTTGTTCTAGTCGCGGTTTCTTGGCCCGTCCCCCGGCCCTCTGGCATGGGGGACGTGCCGATGACCGCCGCGCTCGCCGAGAAGCCGACCCCCACGCCTCCGCCCTCCGCCGTTCCGTCCTCGCGCCGGAAGCAGCGCGCGAGCCGCCGTTTGCCCTGCAAGCTCGGCCCGTACACGCTCTTCGAGCGGATCGGTTATGGCGGCATGGCCAACGTCTACCTGGCCCGCCAGAAGACCGAGCTCGGCGCGTATCGCCTTTGCGTCATCAAGGAGGTCCTGCCCGAGCTCGCGCACGATACGCGCATGGCCGAGATGCTCGCGGAGGAGGCGCGGATCACGAGCCTGTTTCGCCACACGAACGTGGCCCTCGTCCACGACCTCGGCCGCGACGGTGACAGCCTTTACCTCGCGATGGAATACGTCGAGGGCTACGACCTGCGCGAGCTCCTGCGCCGCGCCGCCGCGGCGAAGGTGCCCTTCCCGGTCGCGTATTCGCTCTTGCTCGTCGGCGACGTCCTGCGGGGCCTCGATTACGCGCATCGAATGAAGGACGAGCGCGGCGCGCCGCTCGGGATCGTGCACCGCGACGTCTCGCCATCGAACGTGCTCGTGAGCTTCGAGGGGACGGTGAAGCTCTGCGATTTCGGCATCGCGCGGGCCGGCGCGCCGGGCGGCGTGGAGACGGCGCTCCAGGGCAAAGCCGGGTACATGAGCCCGGAGCAGGCGCGGGGCGAGGCGCTCGGGGCGAGCTCGGACGTGTTCGCGGTCGGCATCATCCTGTGGGAGCTGCTCGCCGGCCGGAGGCTCTACAAGGCGCGGCAGGGCGAATCGCTGCTCGACGCCTCGCGCCGGGCCGAGATCCCGGAGCTGCCGAGCCGAGGTTTGCCCGAGGAGCAGGAGCTCTTCGGGATCGTGCGGCGCGCGCTCGCCCAGGACAAGGACGAGCGATACCCCACGGCCGCGGCGATGCTGCGCGACCTCGAGGTGTACGCGGCGAAGACGAGGATGCTCGCGAGCTCGATCCAGTTCGGCGCGTGGCTCACGCAGCATTTCGGCAAGGAAGTGCTCTCCGAGCGGAGGGCGCGGCAGCGCGCGATCGAGGCGATCGAGCGCGGCCCCGTCGCGGTGATCACGCCGATCGGCAAGCGCGCGCGGCCGGCGAACGGTAATGCGGCCAAGACAAACACGAACCACACGCCCACGCCGCCCACGCAGCGGGTCGTGCCGCGCCCCGAGGAGAAGGCGCCCGCGCCGGAGAGCGGCGTGCGGCAGGCGAGGTCGGAGGGCCCGGCGGAGCGGGAGAGGCGCCTCGCGAAGAAGCGGCGCCGCGCGTTGAAATCGCAAGGCGAAGGCAAAGCGCCGATGAAGGTCGCGCCGCGCGAGGCGTCCGAGGGCGGGTATGCCGGGGCGATCTTGCTGCTCGCCGCGGCGATGGTGGCGGGGCTCGTGATGCTGCAGCTCACGGCGGGCGGCTGAAAAGGCTCAATCGTCGTCGTCGCGTCCGCCCGTCCTCCCGGGTGCACGACCCTCGAAAACCTGATACCTCTCCGGGCAACCATGCCCCTGCTCTGCGAGGTCGCCGTCCCCGTCCCGCTCGCTCGGGCCTTCTCCTACGAGGTCCCGCCCGCGCTCGCCGCTTCGGTTCGTCCGGGCGCGCGGGTGCTCGTCGAGTTCGGCCGAAAGAAGGTCCTCGGCGTGGTCCTCGCGACCTCCGAGGGCGACGCGCCCGAGGGCGTGCGGCTCAAGCCCATCACGGCGGTCGTTGATCCCGAGCCCGTCCTGCCGGGGGAGCTGCTCTCGTTTTTGCGGGAGCTCTCGTCGTATTATTTCGCGCCGATCGGCGAGGTCCTCCGGCTCGCGTTGCCGGCCGTCGAGCGCGAGGACGTGCGCGCGCTCGAGGCGCAAGGCGAGCTCCCGGGCACGCTCTCGCGCGTCAAGCAGGTGGGCGGGCGCAAGATCGCGTATGCGCGGCCCACGGACGCCGTGGAGGAGCCGGGGGTCTTGCGCGGGCAAGCCGCGTCGGCGCTGGCGCTGCTCCGGGCGAACGGGGAGATGCCGATCGCCCGGCTCGAGGAGAAATTCGGTAATGCCCGGGCCGCCGTGAAGAAGCTCGCGTCGCTGGGGCTCGTGGTCGTGGAGGAGCGGGAGCCGCCGCGCGACGCGTTCTTCGCGCGGCCCGAGCCGAAGGACGAGCCGCCGGCATTGAACGAGGCGCAGGCGGCGGCCGAGGCGCGGATCGAGGGAGCGCTCTCGGAGGCGAAGCCGGCCGCATTTCTTCTTTTTGGCGTGACCGGGTCCGGAAAGACCGAGGTGTATCTGCGCGCCATCGCGGGGTGCCTCGCGCGGGGGCGGGGCGCGATCGTGATGGTGCCGGAGATCGCGCTCACGCCGCAGCTCGTGTCGCGCTTCCGGGCGCGGTTCGGCGATGACCTCGCGGTCTTGCACAGCGGTTTGTCGGAGTCGGATCGGCACGCGATGTGGAAGCGCGTGCGGACGGGGGCCGTGCGCGTGGCGATCGGGGCGCGCTCGGCGATCTTCGCGCCCGTCACGAACCTCGGGCTCGTCCTCGTGGACGAGGAGCACGACGGCTCGTTCAAGCAGGAGGAGGGCGTGCGGTATCACGCCCGCGACATGGCCTTGTTGCGGGCGCACCGCGCCTCGGCCGTGGCGGTGCTCGGGTCGGCGACGCCGTCGCTCGAATCGGTGCAGCTCGCTCGTCAGGGAAAACTCGTCGAATTACGCCTGCCCGACCGCGCGCACCGGGAGGCGACGTTGCCCGAGGTGACGACGGTCGATCTGCGGCGGATCGGGCCGGGGCCGACGGGGAACAAGCTCGTCTCGTTGCCGCTCCACCGCGCGCTCGAAAAGTCGCTCGCCGCGGGGGAGCAGGCGATCCTGTTCCTCAATCGACGCGGCTTCGCGCCGAGCGTCGTGTGCGAGTCGTGCGGGCACGTGGCGACGTGCCTCTCGTGCTCGGTGGCGCTCACGTTCCACCGGGCGCGGGGCGGGCGCATGCGGTGCCATTATTGCGACTGGGAGGGGCCGATGCCCGCGGCGTGCGCGGAGTGCAAGGCGCCCTCGCTCGCGCTCGAGGGGCTCGGGACCGAGCGGCTCGAGGAGACCATCGCGGAGGCCTTCCCCGCGGCGCGCGTGGCGCGGCTCGACCGGGACGTCGCCGACGGCGCGAAGGCCGAGGCGATCCTCGCGAAGATGCGGGCGGGCGAGATCGACGTGCTCGTGGGCACGCAAATGGTCACGAAGGGGCACGACCTCGGCAATGTGACGCTCGTCGGCGTGCTCAACGCGGACGCGGCGCTGTCATTGCCGGATTTTCGCGCCTCCGAGCGTGGGTTCCAGCTCCTCGTGCAGGTCGCGGGGCGCGCCGGGAGGCGCGATCGCCCTGGCCGCGTGATCATTCAAACGCGAAACCCCGCGCAGCCGGCCGTGCAATTCGCGATGCGGCACGACGTGAGCGCCTTTCTGGAGCACGAGCTCGCCGATCGGGCCGAGGTCGGATATCCGCCCTTTTCGCGGCTGTCGCTCTTCCGGGTCGACGCGCTCGACGAGGACGTGGCGCGGCGCGCGGCGGGCGTGATCGCGGCGCACGCGAAGACCTCGCCCGAGGGACAATCACGCGTCGTCGAGGTGCTCGGCCCCGCGGCGGCGCCGCTCGCGCGGCTGCGCGGCCGGTATCGATTCCGCGTCCTTTTGCGCTCCAAGGATCGGCGCGCCCTCCGGGCGGCGACCCAGGTGGCGGCCGCGGCGATCCCGGAGATCGATCGGCGGGTGCGGGTCGTGGTGGACATGGATCCCGTGGCGATGTTGTGAGGCCGCGCGCCCGGAGCGAGGGCGAGCGAGCGTCCATGGAATCCAGCCTCGGGCGAAATTACAGTTCGTTCGTGCTCAAAAGATCGTTTCCAAACGCGGGCGCTCGACCTATAAACGCGCGCTCATGTCGCCCCCTTCGATTGCCGCCGCGCTCGTCTCGCTGCTCACCCGGCGTGACGCCATCCTGGAAGAGGCCGGCCGGGACCTGGAAGAGCGCGTCGGGCGCGGAGCGGCGGGCGCGCCCGTTTCGAGCCTCGCGCCGCTCGTGGACGGGATCCTTCGCCCACCTCCGGACGGCGACCCGGAGGCCCTCGCCGCGGCCCTGCTCGAGCATCTGGAGCGCGCAGAGACCCCGCTCGACGGCGCGCTCGTCTTGCTCGGCGCCGTCCGTCGCGCCCTCGTCCGCCACGCCCTCGCGTCGAGCGAACCTTCGGGCGGCGGAGCGGCGGCGTCCTTCGTCGAGGAGGTCATCGAGCGCGTCGCCACGTCCCTCGCGAGGCAATCGGCCGCGGCCCTCGCGGAGGCGCGCCGCGCGGCGGATCACGCGGAGAGGCACCACGAATGGTTCTACAGCCGCCTGCCGGCGATCATGCATTCGATCGACGCGCAGGGGCGGCTCTCCGCGGTGAACGACCGATGGGTCGAGGCGATGGGGTACACGGCGGACGAGGTGCTCGGGCGGCGCTCGTCGGAGTTCTTGACGTCGGAATCCTCGAAATATGCCCGTGAGGTCGTATTGCCGGAGTTCTTCAAGACCGGTCGATGCGACAACATCCTTTATCAGTTCGTCCGCAAGGACGGCTCGGTGATGGACGTGATGCTCTCGGCGATCGCCGATCGGGACGAGCACGGCAATACGGTTCGTTCGCAGGCGGTCTTGACGGACGTGACGGAGCAGCTCGCGGCCGAGCGCGCGGCGCAGGCGGCTGCGGCGCAGGAGGAGACGATCCGCGCGCAACGCGAGATGCTCCGGGCGATCTCCACGCCGCTCGTGCCGCTCGGCGACGGCGTCCTCTTGATGCCGCTCGTGGGGACCGTGGACCACGCGCGGGCCGAGCAAATGATGGCGACGCTGCTCGACGGCGTGGTGACCCACGCGGCCGAGGTCGCCATTCTCGACGTGACGGGCGTGCCGTCGGTGGACGCGTCCGTCGCGGAGGCGCTCGTGAGCGCGACGAAAGCGGTGGGCCTGCTCGGCGCGCGGGTGGTGCTCACGGGCCTCTCGCCCTCGGCGGCCCGGGCGCTCGTGGACCTCGACCTCGGGCTCGGCGGGATCACGACGAAAGCGACGTTGCGAGATGGATTGGCGGCGGCGCGGAAGATCGCGCGCCGCTAGGGGACATTTCAGCGCTTCGAGGGCTTCATCTTCGCCGGGTCGACGGCGACGTCGCGCTTGAGCTTTCCGAATCGAATGACGCTCAGATCGCCGCTCTGCTCCTCGATCGTGACCTCCTTGATCGTCCAGAGCTCGAGGCCGAGGCGCATTTCGAGGCGCTTGACGTGTTTCTTCACGTCCTCGGCGCGGGGCACGGCCCGGAGCGTGATGCCGTCTTTTTTGCTGGGGACCGTGAGCTCGTAGCGGGCGCGGAGCTGCTGGAGGTCGCCGCCCATCAGGATCAAGAGATCGCCGAGCACCGCGGCGAACCGGCCCGCGGCGGCCTTGCCGACGCTCGCCGCGCCGCGCGGGGTCGCGAAGGAAAAACCCTCGGGGCCGACCCAGTAGGTGACCGCGTCGGGGGGCAAGAGCTCCCAGCGCAATCGATCGGGCCGGACCAGGCTCATCTCGCCGGCGCTCTTCACGGCCGTGGCGAGCAGGCCGATCGTCCGCTCCTGCTCGAAGGGGCCGACGAGCGTCTTCAGATCCGCGCGGGCCTTCGTGATCTGGGCGAGGACCTCGGAGACCTCGTCGGCGTACGCCTCGGAGGCCAACGTCGAGGGGAGGAGGAGCGCGCCCGAGGCGGCGAGGGCATTTCGGAAGAAATCACGTCGATCCATCAGAGCTCTCCATGATGCGGCATTCCCGCTTTTTCCCACGCCTCGTAGGCCGGGGACCGATGCAGCGGGTCCTCGGGGAGGGTGACGATGGGCTCGTCGTCTCTGGGTTCGTAGCTCGATCCGAGGAGCCGGGCGAGGTCGAAGCGCACGAAGCGGCCGAGCAGGTGGGGGCCTTCGCTGACCCAGAGGACACGCGCCGTGGTGTCCATGACGACGGCGTGTGTGGCGATGAGCGCGTCGAGCGCGCGGCGGTGGCCGATCGGGAGCTCCACGTCGCCGAGGCCCTTTTTGTCGCGCAAGACGCCCACCACGCGTTCGACGGACGCGCCGGGCGGGAGATTCGCGAGCAGCTCGTCGAGGCGCGCGCGGCGGGGGCGGGTGGAGGTCTTCTCCTCGACGCGGCGGTTCGCGGGATCGCCGGCGAGCGGGCCTTCGAGGTGGTTCGTGAGGGGGACCTTGCCGCGTCCACGACGGACGTGGATCGGATGGCCCGGGGCGCGCTCGACGATGGCGACGTCGCCCTTCGCGTCGGTGAGCATGATCATGTGCGAGACCATGGGGGCGCGATCGCGGAGGAGCTCGACGGCCTCTTCGGTGGTGCGGGCGCGGGCGAGCAGATCGCGCGTCGTGTGGACGACGGGCTCGCCGACGGGGCGCGGATCGCTCGCGCGGGCGCCGTGGACGACGAGCGCGAGGCCCTCGGCGTTCATGCCGCTGACGGCGCCGACGAGGCCGGGCCAGGCGACGGAGGCATAAGGAATACGGCCCTGTTCGCGGACGAGGAAGACGGCCTTGCCGGTGTCGAAGATGCTGCCGGCCTCGAAATCGAAATTGCGGGCGAGCACGGTGTGCCCGTCCTCGAAGGCGCCGTCGCCGAGGGCGAAGCTCGTGCAGCCGATGAGGGGCGAATGCTCGAAGGAGAGGGCGATGTCGTAAAGGGAATGCAAAAAGACGAAGCGATGGTAGGTCGAGAGGAAATCGTCGTAAGGGTCGGGCGAGAAGGCGCGGGCCTGGGCGGCGATCTCGCGGCGGCGCTCGTCCTGCATTCCCTGGTCGACGTGGCGGAACTCGAGGCGGCTCAGGTCGACGAGCAGCCAGCGGAGCGGCGGGACGGGGACATAATGGCGGAACTGGTCGTAGAGGGTGCCCTCGTTCTCCACCATTTCGGGGTAGAGCAGGCGCGAATGCTGGTGGCCGATCTCCTCGGGGGTGCCCGCGAGGCGCACCTCGAGGATCGCGCCGCGCTTGCGGGCATACGCGGGGCCGAGGACGCGCAGGCCGGGGCGCGCCTCGGCGGCGTCGCCGGACGTCGCGGCGATGGCAGGGGGCTCGATGCGCGTGCCGAGGAGAACGCCGAAATGGGCGAGCGTGGGGACGACGACGAGGAGGACGAACACCACGACGAGGCGCCGTCTCCAGCGCGCGCGGGGCCTCTCGGCGGGCTTCTTCGGGCCTTCTTCGGTCACGGCGTGGCGGGGGTGATGCGCGACTCGGCGAGGGTGCCGAGGACACGAAAGACGATGCGGGCCGGGTCGCGCACGCTGTGGAAATGGGTGACGCGCTCGTGCTCGGGCGGATAGACGACGTCCATGGGGACCTCGACGATGCGGACGCCGGCGGCGACGGCGCGGAGGATGATCTCGGCCTCGAACGCATAACCGTCGTCGCGTGCGCCGAGCGAGAGGGTCGTCTGGAGGGGATACCGGCGCAGCCCGCATTGCGTGTCGGCGAGCGGGCGGCCGCTGAAGAGCGAGAGGAAGAAGTTCGAGATGCGGTTCGACATCTGGTTCGCGCGCGGGGCGCCGGCCTTGACGAGGTCGCGCACGCCGAGGACGAGGGCGCGCGGGTCGGGGTCGCAGAAGGCGATGCGGCGCGCCTCGGCCGGCGGATGCTGGGCGTCGGCGTCGAGCGTGACCGCGACGTCGAAGCCGCGGCGCAAGGCGTGGCTCATGCCGGTGCGCAGCGCGGCGCCCTTGCCACGATTGTTGGGGTGGGAGAGGACCTCGGCGCCGGCTTTGCGGGCGAGCTCGGCGCTGCCGTCGGTCGAGCCGTCGTCGACGACGAAGACCGCGTCGGGCTCGGGCCAGAGGGCCCGCGTCGCGCGGACGACCTCGGCGACGGTGCGAGAGGCTTGATAAGCAGGGATGATCGCGCAAGGACGCATCGGTTCGAGAACCGTTACCACGGCGAGGGCGCGCAGGGGAGGCGCGCGCGACGCGGGCGTGCGCGGCGTGGACGTTCGAGGTAGCCTCGGGCCGATGGAAGACTTCGATCCCGAGGCGATGCGCGTGCTGCGTTACCGCGCGAAGGGCGTGCTCAGGCAGCGGATGCGGGCGCTGCGGAACTCGATCCCACGCGAGTCGCTCGCCGAGCGGTCGGCGAAGATATGCGCGGGGCTCCTGTCGCGGCCGGAGCTCTCGGGCGCGCGCGCGGTCGCGCTCTTCTGGCCGATCCTGAAGCGGGGCGAGGTGGACCTCCGGCCGCTCGCCGCGGACCTGCGGGCGCGGGGCGTGGTCGTGGCATTTCCTGCGATCGACCCGGCGACGAAGGTGATGACGTTCCGGATCCCGGCCGATCCTGCGGCGATGGAGGAGCACGGGCTCGGGTTTCAGGAGCCATTGCCGTCGGAGCCGGAGGTGGGCGCGGTCGACGTGGTGGTGGTGCCGGCGCTCGGCGTGGACGGGGAGGGCAACCGGCTCGGTTATGGGGCGGGGTATTACGACCGCACCTTGCCGCGATTCTGCCCGCCGGCGGTGGCGATCGGCGTGGTGTACGATTTTCAGGTGCTGTCGGAGGTGCCGGCGACCGAGGGGGACGTGCCGCTGCCGGTCGTGGTCACGGACGAACGGGTGATCGAGGTGTGAGGCCGGGCCGTCTCCGGCGGAACCGGACGCGGTCGTCCACGATTTTGCACGAATCCAGCGAGTCGGGTGGTCGCGCGCTCTTTGTAGTGTAAACCTTGGGGCGTCTTGCTTTGGGCAAGAATCACGTGCGGACCGCCCGCGCGTGATTACGGGGGGAACACATGCGCACCATTTCATCCGTGCTTTGCTGCGGGCTCGTCCCGCTTTTGTGGCTCGGCGCCGTGGCCGGATGCGGGGCCGACGGGTCCGAGCGCACCGCGGCCCTGGCCCTCGCGCTGGAATGGACCGCGGGCGAGAAGCTCGTGCCGCCCGAGGGGACGAAGGAGGCGGAGTTCGGCGCCGCGGCGGCGATCGACGGCGACACCGCGATCGTCGGGGCGCACAGCGACGATCAGGTGGAGGTAAACGCGGGTTCGGCGCAGGTCTTCGTGCGAAAGGACGGCGTCTGGATCCCCGAGCAGAAGCTCGTCGCGTCCGATGCAGCGGCGACGGATGGATTCGGGTATTCCGTGGCGATCTCGGGGGACGTGGCGATCATCGGCGCGCCGAACAAGACCGGCCAGGCCGAATATGCGGGCGCGGCGTACGTCTTCGTGCGAAAGGACGGCGTCTGGACCGAGCAGCAGAAGCTCGAATCGCCGAAGCCGGAGCTCGTGGGCTCGTTCGGCACCTCGGTGGCGCTCGTGGGGGGCGTCGCGCTCGTCGGGGCGAGCCGCGAGGACGGGGCCGGGGTCGACTCCGGCGCGGCGCATGTCTTCGTTCGGGACGCGTCGGGACAGCTATGGGGTCTGCAGAAGACGCTCGTGCCCGCGAGCGGGGACGGGAGCCATTTCGGGTCCTCCGTCGCGCTCTCGGCCGAGGACGCGATCATCGGCGCGCCCCGGGAGATGTCGGACGCGGGGATCTCGGTCGGCGCGGCGTACGTCTTCTCGCGCGCGGAGGGCGCCTGGCCGCTCGAGCAGAGGCTCGCCGCCGAGGACGCGGGGGAGCAGGATCGTTTTGGTGCCTCCGTGGCCATTGCGGGGGACACGGCGCTCGTGGGGGCCTCCGGGCACGACGACGGGGCCGAGGACGCGGGCGCGGCCTACGTGTGGAGCCGCGCGGAGACGACCTGGGCCATGCAGCAGAAGCTCCTCGCCGCCGAGCCCGAGAAATACGGCTCGTTTGGCATGGCCACCGCGCTCGCGGGTGAGCTCGCGCTCGTGGGGACCTACCTGAGCGGCCCGGATGTCTCGGGCGCGGGGACGGCTTATCTGTTCGTGCGCGAGTCCGAGGGGTATGTCGTGGGGCAGAGGCTGCTCGCGTCGGACGGCGCGGACGCCGATTTTTTCGGCAGCGCGGTGGCGCTCTCCGTCGACATGGCGCTCGTCGGGGCTCCGGGCGACGATAACGACAAGGGCGAGAATGCGGGCTCGGTGTACACCTTCGGGGCGCTCGTCGCCGCGGGCACGGGGGGCGCCGGGGGACTCGACGGCGCCGGCGGCGGCCCCGCCGGGGCAGGGGCCAATCCGGCCACCATCGGCGACGAGGGCGTCCAGATGACCGGCGGCTGCGCGTGCAGCGCCGCGGGCGAGCGCGACGGGGCGGAGGGCACGTTCGTGACGGTGATGGCGCTCGGAATGGCCTTCGTCGTCGGGCGGCGCCGCCTCAATGCAAAGGATCGCCGAGGACCTTCTTCCGATCGAGCTGCTCGGCCAGGGTGAGCCTGTCGGCGTCGTTCATCGAGACGAACCGGATCGCCTGCAGCCGGTCTTTCGACCAGATCGGACGGCCGCGCAGGCGAATCGGGCGGCCCGCGCCGACGTCGAGCTCGAACGCGGTCGTCAGGCTGAGCTCCCGATCCACGAGGCCCCGCGGGACCTCGAAGACGAGCCCGCTCACCGAGAGGTCGACGGCGCGGCACGTATGGCGATGTCCATCCACGATCGCAACCAGGGGATAATCGCAGAGCGCGCGAGGGCCGATCCGTCGTTCCATGAAGGTCCATCTGCCGCGATACGGCAAGCCGATCCCGAGGGCCAAGTTTTCGCGTGTCGCCTGACCGCTCGCGCCGATGGGCTACGATCGGCGCGAGGAGGACACGATGGCGACGTGCCGCGAGTGCGAGAACGAGGTCGACGAGCTGAAGACGGTGAAGGTCGGGACGAAAAAAAAGAAGATGTGCGAGGACTGCGCCGACCGCATCGCCCAGGAAGGCGCGATCGCCGAGGAGAGCGAGGCCGTCGTGCAGGGGATGATGGGCTTCAAGGGGCGGAGATGACCGCTCACCGCATGATCTGATCGATCTCGCTCGACGTCGCGTCGGCGAGGCCCTTCGCGAGCTTGCGCGGGTCGAGCTCGACCATGAACGCGACGGCGTCGGGCGCGTGCGTGGAGAGCGGCGCCGTCACGGGCGCGTCGAGGCCGAGCAGGTGGCCGAACGAGCCCTCGGCGAGGTCGCGCCACGCGGCCGCGAGCTCCTCGGAGGCCGCTTCGCCGGTGCGGGAGAAGTCGCCCGCGACCGCCACAGAAAGCAAGATGCCCTCGCGCGCGCTCGGCCGCGCCGCCGCCCCGATCGCCGTCGCCGCGGCGAGCAGGCCCCGCGCGCCACGCGCGAGCTCCCCCTCGAAGGGCCCGAGCGCGAAGGCGCGGGCCGGCGCGGGGCCGAGGCGCTCGGCGAGCGCGCGCAGGGACGGCTCGTCGAGGGCGCGGGCCGCGCGGGCGAGGGCGCCGCGGGCGAAGAGCGTGGCGATGCGGCAAGGGCCCCGCGCGAGCGAGCCCGCTTGCTGGAAGCAGGCGACGTCCGCGCCGATCGCGGCGAAGGCGTGCGGCGAGCGGCCGATCTTGCCGGAGACGCGGACGAGGTCGTGACGGTCGACGGCGCGCGTGGCGCCTGCGCTGAGGCGGTCGCGGAAGGCGCGCTCGACCGTACGCGGGTCGGATACGTGGCGGACGAGCTCGACGAGCGCGTCGCCTTCGCTCGTCGTGTAGGAGGCGATGATCGCTTCGGGCGTGCGCCGCAGATCGACGGCCGTGCCGCGGGCGAAGCGGTCGAAGCGGGCCTCGGGGATGACGGTGGCGACGAAGGGGACGAGCCACGGGATCGAGGTGATCTCGCGTGGATTCGCGAGCACGATCCAGCGCAGGCCTGCGAGGGGCAGGAGCGCCTCGAGCGAGGGGACGGCGAGGGGTGGCTCGGGCTTGCCTTCGGGCTTCGTGACGGGTGGTGGTGGCGCGCCGCAGCCTGTGGCGGCGGAGGCGAGCGCCACGAGCGTGGCGGCGAGCAGGGCGCGCCGCTGCGGATCCGGCGCTTCAGCCGACGACGAGGTGCGCGAACTTGCGGTTCTTCGATCCGACGCGGACAAGATACCTCCGGCCTCGCTCGAGCTTCTGTTGCTCGTCGCGCACGACCTCGCCGTCGAGGTGCACGGCGCCGCTCTTGACGAGCCGCAGCCCCTCGTTCGTCGACTTCACGAGGCCCGCCAGCGACAAGGCCTTGGCGATCCAGAGCGACTCGGCCTCGGTGACGACGTTGATCTCCTCGACGTCGTCGGGCACGTTGCCGGCGGCCACGCTGCGGCGACGATCGAGCGCGGCGTCGGCCGCGGCGGCGTCGTGGAAGCGCGTGACGATCTCCTTCGCGAAGACCTCCTTCACCTCGATGATGTTGCGACGGCCGCCGCTCACGTCCTCGCGTAACGTGTTGATCTCGTCGTTCGATCGGGACGAGAGCAGCTCCATGTATCGCCAGATCACCTGATCGTCGACGAGCATGAGCTTCTGCAGCATCTCGAACGGCGGCTCGCTGACGCCCACGTAGTTGTTCGCGCTCTTCGACATCTTCGCGCCGACGACCTTGCCGTTCTCGACGCGCGCGTTCGTGCCTTCGAGGATCGGCGTGGTCATGACGATCTGCGCGCGCTTGCCGTAACGCGGCATGAGATCGCGGCCGACGAGCAGGTTGAAGAGCTGGTCGGTGCCGCCGAGCTCCACGTCGTTCTCGAGCACCACCGAGTCGTAGGCTTGCAGCAGCGGGTAGAGGAACTCGTGGATGTGGATCGGCACGCCGCCGTCGAAGCGCTTCGAGAAGTCGTCGCGCTCGAGCATGCGGGCGACGGTGTATTTCGCGCCGAGCTCGACCATCTCGAAGGGCGTGAGCTTGCCGAGCCACTCGGAGTTGTAGCGGACCTCGGTCCTGTCCTTGTCGAGCACCTTGAAGGCCTGGGCCTGGTAGGTCTCGGCGGCGGCGCGGACCTCCTCGCGCGTCAGGCGCGGGCGCGACTCGCTCTTGCCCGTGGGATCACCGACCATCGCGGTGAAGTCGCCGACGAGGAAGATGATGTGGTGCCCGAGGTCCTGGAACTGCCGCATCTTCTGCATGAGCACGGTGTGCCCGAGGTGCAGGTCGGGACGCGTGGGGTCGAAGCCGGCCTTGATGCGCAGGGGCCGACCTTCCTCGAGGCGCTCTTTCAGCTCGGCGCGGACGTGGAAGTCCACGACGCCCCGGCAGAGCTCCTCCATCTGACGCTCGGCGGAAAGCATGGCGGAGACTTTGCCGGACGGCGCGGAAGGCGCAAGCGTCTGGCGATCCACCGCGCCTATTCGTCCTCGTCGTCCTCGTCGAGATCGTCGTCGAGGTCGTCGTCGTCCTTGCCGCCGGTGATGGCGAAGGCGCGGCTCTGGTTGACGAGCTCCTTCAGCTCCTTGCCGACCTTGAAGAAGGGCAGGCGCTTGGCGGGCACCGGGACGGGCTGCCCCGTGCGCGGATTTCTGCCGCTGTACGGTTTGTACGGGCGGACCGTGAAGCTGCCGAAGCCTCGGATCTCGATACCTTCGCCGCGCTGGAGCGCCTCGGTCATCGCGTCGAAGATGCAATTGACCACGAGCTCCGCGCGAGCCTTGGTGAGCTCGCCACGGCCCGCGATCGCGTCGATGAGCTCGCTCTTCGTCATGGGCACCCCTCGGCGGCCGTCATGCCGCCCCCCGTCCGTACGTTCCCCACCTGATGTGCGTCCGGACGGATACGACTCACGATTCCAGGAACTTAGGACACACCTCGCATCCTGGACGCCGAGCGTCAATGACTTTCGCTCTCCAGCCTCTCCAACCGGTCCAGCGCCACGAGCGAACCCGGGGGGAGAGGGCCCGCGCGCAGCGTGAGCGCGACGGAGCGGGCGCCCGCGGGGATGGGGAAGGCCGGGAGCGTGACGCAGGGCGAACGCGGGGCGTCGGGGGGCGTGAGCTCGTGCGTGTGGAGGGTCTGGCCGTCGACGTGCAGCGAGACGGTGACGGAGGTGGGGCCGAGGAGGGCGAGGCGCGGCGCGACGTGGTGGCCCGCGAGGAAGGGCGCGGGGAGCGAGAGGGTCACGGCGCCGCCTTGCGTGGAAGGCGTGAGCGCGAGCCAGCGGCGCTCCGAGGCGCAAGCGTCCGTCGCCCACGCGGGCAAGGCGAAGGCGCCTTCTTGCGCGAGCGCGGGCCAGAGGTTCTCGCCTTCGAGGGCGAGAGGTGCTTGGAGGTCGAACGAATACGGGACGAGCTCGGGTGGACGCGGCGGGGGCTCGCCGTCGGGCGGGATGGGGAAGAGGTAACGGTAAGCAGGCGGCTTGCCGTGGGCTTCCCAGGTGAAGCGATCGAGGGCGTCGCCGCGGTAGCGGGTGATCACGTGGCCGCGCTTCGTGTCTGGATCGAAGGCGAGGTTGAAGCCGTGGTCGGTGTCGATGAAGACGAGCGCGCGTGTGGGCAGGTGCGCGAGGCGGGCGGGCTCGAACATCGGCAGGCCACCTTCACGATCGCGGAGCGCGGCGTGATCGAAGCCGGCGCGGAAGGCGAAGCCGAGGGGGAGGGCGGCGACGGCGGCGGCGACGACGAGGGAAACGTGGCGCGGGTCTTTGGCGCGCGCGGCGAGGTGCGTGACGGCGAGGGCGGCGAGGATGTGCTCGAGCGGCAGGACGTCGGCGTAGAAGCGCGCGCCGCCGCCGGGGTAGTTGCCGTCGAAGTAGAAGGGGACGTAGGCGGCGATCTGCAGGGTGATCGCGACGGGGAGGAGGCGCGCGCGCGGCATACGCGCGGCGAGGACGGCGCCGAGGAGGACGAGCAACGTGAAGGGCTCGGCGTTGCCGGCGTCGACGAGGTGTTGCTTGAGGCGGCGCAGGGTGGTGGCGGCGGCGGCGTAGGCGCCGTAGCCGTCGGGAAGGTTGTGGCGGACGAAGTCGCCGTGTTCGCCGAGGCAGCCGATCGAGGCGCCGAAGCCGTACCGAAAGCAGCCGGGCGGTCCGTCGGAGAGGGCGTAGTAGAGGCGCTGCGACGAGGTGAAGAGCTCGCCGGTGGCGGCGTGTTGATGCGCGATGAGCAGGGCGAGCCCGGGGAGGGCGCCCGCGGCGAGCAGCACGAGGGAGGCGAGGCGCGAGGCGCGTGACGCGCGTGCTGTCGTGTCGCGTGTGGCGACGAGGAGGAAGGCGAGGGCGAGCAGGAGCGCGAGCGCGGAGGGCGGGCGCGTCGCGGCGAGCCAGCCTGCGAAGAAGCCTGCGCCGAGCGAGGGCAGGAGGGCGCTTCGCCGGGCTTCGAGGGCGCGCACGGCGGCGAGCGCGAGGGCGAGCGCGCTCGTGAAGCAGAGCGCGGCGAGGCCGTGCGACATGGTGTCGGCGGTGTGGTAGCGGAGCGCGGCGCAGAGGACGGAGAAGAGGGTCGCGAGGCGCGCGAGGGAGACACGATCCGCGAGGGGTGTGTCTTCGGGCAGGGCGCGTTCGGCGAGGGCGTAGGTGGCGATTGTGAGGGCCGCGGCGAGCAGCGGGCCCGTGGCGAGGGGCGCGCGGGCGAGGAAGCCGAGGGCGAGGAGCGCGGGGTACCCGGGCGGGAAGAGGACGGCGGCGGTGGGTCCGTCGGGGCTATCGGCGCGCACGAGGAAGCGGCCGAGGGTGGAGGCGACGGGCTCGTCGAGGGGGAAGGCGAGCTGGCCTGTGGCGAGGAGGCGCGCTTCGAGGAAGTAGCTGGTGGCATCGATGATGCGCGGTCCGCCGCGGAGGTAGAGGGCGACGTACGCAGCGGAGAGGGCCGCAGCGGCGAGGGCGGCGAGGAGGAGGAAGAGGCGGGAGCGGGGTGCGGGTCGGAGGAAGCGCGGGGCGAAGGCGAGGGTGATCAGCGCGGCGAGGAGGGCGGCGATCTGCGCGGGGTCACGGGGGAGGCCGAAGCGCACGGGGGGGTGTCAAGGGGGAAGCGCGGGAGGTGGACGGGGGAGGGTACATCGGAACGGGGAGGGGCGTGCGGGGGTTCGTGGGGCGAGGTGGATCACATCTGACAGCCCAAAGAGAGGTCGGCGTAGCCGGAGTGCGTCATGGGGAGGCCCCAAAGGGAGGTCGGCGGTGCCGGAGTGCGTCATGGGGAGGTCCCAAAGAGAGGTCGGCGGTGCCGGAGTGCGTCATGGGGAGGCCCCAAAGGGAGGTCGGCGGTGCCGGGGTGCGTCATGGGGAGGCCCCAAAGGGAGGTCGGTGGAGCCGGAGTGCGGCATGGGGAGGCCCCAACGAGAGGTCGGTGGGGCCGGAGTGCGTCATGGGGAGGCCCCAAAGGGAGGTCGGAGCGCTCGGAGCAGGAGATGGGGAGGCCCCAAAGGGAGGTCGGAGCGTTCGGAGCAGGAGATGGGGAGGCCCCAAAGGCAACTCGGGGCGTGGCGAGCGTTGGCGTCGTGGTTCCCTCGCGGATCCGGTCGACTGCCGCGGCCGTTGCGGTCGAGCGCGCTTGCGCCGGTGGGTATCGTCCGTAGAGATGGCGAAGCGTCCGGACAGAATGGTCCTTTGGAACATCCGCAGCTTGTGACGTCGCGCCCGTTGAGACTATGTTGCAGCTCATGCTGCACAGGTTCAGCGCGAAACGTTACCGTCATCTGGATGCGGACGACTTGGAGCTCGGACGGCTGAACCTCCTCATCGGCCCGAACAATGCGGGCAAGAGTACGTTCATCAAGACGATCCGATTCGCGGCCGATGTCCTCGTCCCGCGCGAAGGCAGCAGCGCATTCCTCGCGGCGCTCGATGCGCAGGGGCGCGGGGAATTGCTCGACCGACAATGCCAGCCGCCCGGGGAGATCGAGCTCGCGTGGACACTCTCATCGACGCCTGAAGCGAAGAAACTCACGTACGAGCTCGGCTTCAAGGTTGCTCGGTCCGAGGATTTTCCCGGCGGTTTCTACATTACCAAGGAACGGCTGGCGTATGCCGAGCCCGCCGAAGGTCACAACAAACCATTCTGGTTCTTCGATCGGAACCGGAAGGACCCCGAGAGGGTGAGCTTCTCCGTCAAGGACGCGGCGAGAAGCCCGAAGACGCTCGAACTGGAAGTGTCGTCGAGGGACACGGTCCTCCAGCAGCACGAGGAGCTGCTGAGGCATCCGAATTTTTACGCCGATTTTTATCCCACCTTCGATCGGGTGACGCGCGACGTTCGTGACTATTTCAAAGGGTTTCGCGAATACGCCAGCGCCGAGATCTACCCGGATGCGGTCATCGAGGGTTCTTCGAGGGACATCTCCGTGACGATGCTCGACAGGAGAGGGGTGCAGCTCGCCAATGTGCTCCGTCACGTCGACGAGGCGGTGGGCCTCGGCGAATACAATCGGCATCTCGCCCAGCTCATGGCCGATCTACGCGAGGTGAAGGTCGTGAGCGTGGGCGACACCAAGCATTCTCTCCGCCTCGATTTCCTGGATGGGCGCAGGTTCAAGCTGGGCGAAATGTCACATGGCACGATCAAGGCCATGATCTTGGCGCACCTCGTCACGTCTCCCGTCCAGATGCGCCTTCTGTCCCTCGACGAGCCGGAGCTGAACCTGCACCCGGCGTGGTTGCGCGTCCTCGGGCGCTGGCTCCTCGAATGCAAGTCGGCTGATCAGATTTTCATCAGCACGCACTCGCCGGATTTGCTCGACGTCTTCACGGAGGCCTTTCGCGAGCGTGAGGTCGCGCTCTTCGTCTTCAACTGGCCTCGGCGCGGCGTGCAGCGGGTCGAGCCGCAAGAGCTGGACACGTTCTTTCAGGAGGGCTGGGAGCTCGGAGATCTGTACCGCGTCGGTGAGCCCAAGCTGGGGGGATGGCCCGCGTGATCCGTATCGGTTATTTCTGCACGGGCGGGCAGACCGAGCTCGGCGCGAGGACGCTTGAATCGGGCGTCCGCGAGCTCACCGCGATTGACGCATTTCTGCGCAAGATCAGCCCCGAGATCGCGTGGGAACGAGCTTTTCCCGCCCGCGAGAAGCCGGGACCCAAGCACAAGCCTGGCAGCGCGCCAGCGAGCTTCAAGCACCCCAGCGCGAGCGGCGTCACGGGTCGCACCCTCGAACGGACGATGCGTGAGCGGCTGGAGAAGTATTATCGCGGAGCGGACTGCAAGTTCGACGCGATCGTCCTCATCGATGATGCCGACTGCCGATTTCGGGACGACGCCCATCGGAAGAGTTGGCTCGAGGAGCGGGAGCAGGAGGTTCGCGAAAGCACCGCGCGGCCAGAGCTCCCCTTCGTGGCGCTTCTCGCATCACCCGAGGTCGAGTCCTGGTTGCTCGCAGACTGGGAAGAAGGCTTCGGGCAGGAATATGACTCGATTCAGGTGAACTTCTGCAGGGCGCTGGAGCAAGAACTGCTCGGCGAGCGTCCGTGGGTTCGCGTGGAGGCGTTCGGAGGGCCTTTCGATCCGCAGAAGGGGAGCTGCACGCGGAAGCTCAGCACGGAGATACAGAAGGTGCTCGAGAGGCTGGCGATGGAGAAGGGTGAAGCGGCCGATCGGCGGACGTACACCTACAGCAAACGCGAAAACGGCCCGGATATGCTCCGCCGGATCCGACCCGACAAGGCCGCAGAGACGTGCCGGCTCATGCTCCGACCCGCGATCCTCGCGCTGCGGGACCTGGCCCGCAGAGCGTCCCAGGATCCATCGAGCTAGCCCCCCACCACACACCGAAACCCATACCAAGGGTGCCGGCTCTGCGCGACCGGGTGGTTATTCGCCGGCGACTGATCCCCCATCATCCCCTGGTCGTGCCACGACCCTCCCGTCACGCGGAACATCTCTCCCCGCGGGCACGGATGTTCGCCGGTCCTGTCGATACACGTCCGCGGCTTCGGATCGAACACGAACTCCGCCACGTTCCCCGCCGTATCGTAGAGCCCGAACGGGCTTCGCTCCCCCGTGTAACTCGCCACCGGGCACGTGCCCAGATCCGCCGGCACCGGCGGCGCGACGCTCGTGATCGGCCCGACCGCGCCGCCCTTCGTCCCGCCAAACGCTCCCCGTTGCCAGCAATGCTCGACCTTCTCCGGCTCGTCACGGCCCCACGGATACGTCCGGTGCCGCTCCCCCATCCGCTCCGCTTCGCTCATCCGTGCATCGCCGAGCGCCGCCCAGTACGCCTCGTAAATCGTCGGCAGACGGCGACCACCATTCCACTGGCAATACGCCTCCGCTTCCTCCGGGCTCACGCAGTTGATCGGGTGATCCCCCCGCCCAGCCTTGCCCCAGTTGCACGTCGGCTCGAACGGCACGGGCGCCGCGCACGCACGCGCGCCGACACACGCCGCGTAGGCCGAGACCGTCACCTCCGTCGCTTCGATCTGGAACGGCTTCACCGTGACCGGCGTCCGCCCCAGCGACATGGTCTCGCGGAACGAAAACGTCGCCCCAGGAATCGAGACCAATCGCGCGCCCCGCGGCGTCACCGCAGCCCGGCGCGCATTCTCCGCGTCCGTTCGGCCGCAGCCCATCAGGCCGACCACAAAGGAGGACCCGAGCAAGAGCCTCGTCGACAATCGCATCATCGCCCCGCCGACGGCCCGCCGTCGCTCTCGAGCACCCATACGTGGTAGGTGATCCATTCACCCTCGACCGGCGTGATCGAGAGCTGGAAATGCGGCGGGAGGTCCGCCGGTAGCTCGATGCTCGGCTCGGTCCAGGTGGGACCGGGGCGCGCTTCGAGCTTGCCGAGCAGGCGGCCGTCGGCCCGGACCTCGGCCGCGATCTGTCGGCCCGCGACCGTACGCACGACGAGGCGGCCTCCTCGCTTCGGCGCGGCGAGCTTCGCGAGCTCGGCCTGGCCATGCGGGACGATGCGGCCGGCGTCGAAGAGCTCGCGCACCTTCTGGCCGGGCTCGGGCAGGACGCGGTGCACCACGTAACCCATGCCCGGGCGCGGGAAGTTGTAGCCGTGCGCCTTCTCGCTGACGAGGTCCGCCACGTCGAGCTCGTCGACGATCCGCTCGCCGTCACGCCGCGTCCGCGGCCAGCCGCTCCGGTCGAGCGCGCTCCAGTCGGCCCTGTAGATGACCTTCTCCGCGCCGCCGCAGATCACGTTGCCGACGACGGGCACGCCGACGAGGCGGCGGCCGAAGAGGGCAGGGAGGTCGCCCCACCACGTCGGGTAGAGGGCCATGTAGTCGGGTCTGTCCTGGGGCGGGATGCGCTCGAGCAGCTCGATCTGCGCGCCGAGGCCGTTCACGCCGGCACGCGCGAAGGGCAGGTCGTGGTAGCCGCCGAGGCCGATGAGGTCGATGCCAGGCAAGTCCGAGGCGTAGATCAACGCGCCCGCGTCGCCGACGAGCACGCGCTTCGCCCGGCGCTCGGCGAGGACCTTGCCAGCGACGACGTGCTGGTCGCGGATGTTGCGGCTCGCGCGGCCGAAGAACCAGATCTGGTCGCGCATGTTCGGCGCCTGGTTCAAGCCGTAGACGACGACGACGCCACACGCGACGAGGACACGAAGCACGAAGAGGCCACGCGCGCGCCGCGTCGCCTCGATCGCCGGCATGACGAGCAAGCCGAGGCCCATCGCGGCGAGCACGAGCAGCCACGCGACGGCGCTCATCGTGTAGCGCTCGTTCTGCCAGCGGACCTGGCCGTTCAGCGCGACGAGCACGAGCCAGCCCGCGACCTGGGCCCAGAGGAGCGCGGCGATCGCGCGGGTCTTGCGGGAGAAGAAGGGGATCAACGCGACGAGCGGGACGAGCCAGCCCCAGGGGAGGTTCTGGCCAGGGATCCAGTCGGCGAAGTGGTGCTGGGTGTTGCGCAGGACGGCGTACTTCAGGTGCGAGAGGTACTCGTCGAGCTTCTGCTCCCCGTTCATGTAGGGGTGGTTGACGACGAGCTTGACGATCGCGCCCGCCGCCGCCCATTCGCCGGTGAAGACGCGGTTCGCCACGGCCTGCGCCGCCGCCGCGATCGCGCCCGGCACGCCCACGCGGAGGAGCGTCGCGAGCGCAGCGCGGAGCCCGAGGTGCCGACGCACGGCGAGCGCGGCGTAGAGGGCGAACGTTGCGATACAAACGACCGACTCGGGCCGCGTCGCGTAGAGGAGCGCGCCCGCGAGGCCCGCGAGGAGGCCGCTGCGGCGCACGGCGCTCGGGTCGTCGGGGGCCCTGGCGATCGAGAGCACGGGCAGGAGCACGAGCGCCCAGACGCCGAGGTGGAAGGCGTTCTCCATGCCGCTGAAGAGCGACCAGTCGAGGGCGCCGAGCGAGAGCACGGCCGGAGGCAAGAGGTACTTCGCGGCGCGCCCGAGCGGCTCGGTCAAGCGTCCGGCGGCGACGAGGAAAAACGTGGTGGAGACACAAGCGACGAAGGCCGCCCACGCCATGAGGTCGAGGCTGCGGAAGCCGAGCAGGTAGCCGAGCGAGAGCGTGAACGGGTAGAGCAGGCTCGTGTTGCCGCTCGAGAAGCCGTTGCCCTCGGACCACTGGAAGGGAAAGCCCCGGGCCGCGGCGCGCGCGTAGTCGAAGTGGATGAAGACGTCGTCGAGCGGCGCCGACCAGCCGCCGCGCGTCTGCACGTGCATGTACCCGTAGAACACGGTGGCCGCGTAGAGGACCGTGGCCGAGGCGAAGACGGGGTAGAGCACGCCGTCGATCGCAGGCCAGTTCTCGAGGATCCGGCCCCAGAGCCGAGGACCCTCCGCGCCTTCGTGTCTCCGGGCCCCAGAGGAAGGTGGAGCTTCGTCTTTGTCCAGTGTGGCGGCCACGGGGGACTCTTCTTACACGATTCCCCGCCCCGGCCCACGCGAGACCTCGCCGCGACGCACGGGGCCGGCAAAGACCAGCTCGCCGGGAATTCCAGGGGCGCGCGCGTTGACCAGCCCGGGACACACCTGTAGAAAAGAACCGCGTTCGAGCGTCGCGGAAGGCGCCGACGCCGAATGGACGACCGATGCGCTGGTTCGTGGAAATCTCGTCGGCCGGGGCCTCCGCCGAACCTCCGGTGAAGCTCACCGTGGAGGCACCGCAGTGGCAGCCCGCGCTCCAGAAGGCGCGCGCGCTCCGCGGCGACGATGGGTCGCTCGGCAGCTTCTCGATCGAGCTTCTCGACGACGGGTACAAGGCCGTCGACCCGGTGAAGAAGCTCCGGTACGTGGTGCGCAAAGCGCCGGACGACGCCGCGCTCTCGGCCGGCGGGAAGGCCGCCGCCGAGGCGCCGAAGGCCCGCGCCGCCGCCGCCGCGCCCCCGCGCGTCGCCGCCCCGCCCCGCGTGACGCCCGCGCCCGCCGCCGCGGCCCTGCGCGTGCTCACGAGCCGCGAGGTGAACGCGACGGAGGAGTCGCCGCTGACGTACCGCGAGTACGTGTACGTCGTGCCCGAGGGGACGTCGGTCGACGCGGCGAGGCGCGTCGCGCAGGAGCGGTTCGAGGCCGTGAAGAAGGCGCTCGACGGCGTCGAGGGCAGGCTCGTGAACCTCGCGGTCTTCGATCACGCCTTCGAAGGCAAGCCCAAGCGCGCGCCGCTCGTGACGTTGCAGTGGAAGGACTGGCGCGGCGACCCGGAGATCCAGCCGCCGCAGCAGCCGAGCAAGCCCGCGCCCGCGCCCGCGCCACGCGCCGCCTCGACGCCGCCCGCCCGTTCACCTTCGACGCCGCCGCCGCGCGCGCCGGCCGGCTCGAACCCCGCGCTCAAGGCGCCCTCCGTGCCCCCGACGGCCAAGACGAAATCCTCGCCGCCGCCCAAGGCGCGGGTTCGCTCGGCCGACGAGCTCATGAAGGAGCTCGAAGGCGCCTCGACCGATCTGCACTTCCTGAGCGACGCGCTCGAAGGCGCGGACTTCGTGGTCTCGATCCTCGCCGAGCAGCTCCCGAGCGAGCTCATCCTCGTGTGGCTCCACGATCCCGAGAAGCGCGAGCTCGTCCTCGTGCGGCAGAAGGGCGGCAAGCATGACAGGCTGCTCGCGCGTATGCCGGATCGGACGGGCCTCGCGCAGGCCGCCATCGCCAGCAAGAAGGCCCTCGTCATCAGCGACGCGCAGCGTGATCCACGCGCCGTCGACGCGCGCTGGAAGGCCTTCGGCGTCGACCCGAAGAGCATCGCCGTCGCGCCCGCCATCGGCGGCGGCAAGACGCTCGGGCTCATCGAGATCGTCAACCCCACCGGCGGCGGTCGTTACGGGATGGTCGAGGGCAACGCGCTCACCTACGTCGGCAAGGAGCTCGCCGAGTTCCTCGGCATCCAGGGCGTCGTGCTCGATCCCGAGCGGATCCGGGCGACGGCGAACAAGGCGGCGCGTTAGCCGCGCCGCGAGGGGAGGCGCGGGCCCGGCATGCAGCGACGAAGGCGGCGCGAACGGCTGCTCTACTTCGCGATCGTCCCCTCGATCGTGTTCGCCGTGCTCGTGCTCGGCGGCATCGCGCTCCGCACCACGCTGCAGATCGAGAAGGCCCGCCAGCAGACGGTCTTCGACGCGACGCTCACGCTCGCCGACGAGCGCGTCGACCGCCTCGACAAGCTCATCATCAACCAGGACAACGTCGTCGCCGCGCACGTCGACATCGCGAACCTGACGACGATCGCGCGCCGCTGGTTGCCCACGGCCTCGCGCGAGACGCCCACGGTGCGCGCGATCCTGGTGCTCGACCTGAGCCACGACGCGCGCGACGTGCTCGCCTTCGCCTCGCGCGCGCCGGGCCGCGAGGACGACGCGTTCCGGAGGCTGCTCCACGGCCGGCTGCTCTCCAGCCTGAACTTCGAGGGCAACACGGAGGAGCTGCGGCACCTGCACCAGGTGATCGATCAGCAGAGCATCCTGATCAGCTACTGGCAGCGCGCCTACGCGGGGCGACGGTACCTCGTCGTCGCCTGGCACGACGTGCCGCGCCTCGTGCACGACGTCTTCCCGCGGCTCTACCGCGACCTCGATCGCGGCAACAGCCGCATGAACGTGATCGACGAGGAGGGCCGCATCGTCTTCGGACCGCCGATCAAGGGCGGCGAGTTCACCGTCGGCCGGCCCTTCCCGACCACGCTCTACAACTGGCGGCTCCAGATGGCGCTCACGAGCGCCGACGACCTCGGCGACAAGGTCGAGCGCCAGCGTTTGGTCGAGCTCGGCATGGTCGGCTTCGCGGCGATCGTCGTGCTCGTCGGCGTGACGATCATCATCTTCGCCTCGATCAAGGAGCGCAGGCTCGCCGCGCTGAAGAGCGACTTCGTGGCGAACGTCTCGCACGAGTTGAAGACGCCGCTCGCGCTCGTCCGCATGTTCGGGGAGATCCTGCTCGCCGATCGCGTCGCGACCGAGGACAAGCGGAGGCAGTACCTGCAGATCATCGTGAGCGAGAGCGAGAGGCTCACGGCGCTGATCGAGAACGTCCTCGATTTCGCCAAGGTCGAGCGGGGCAAGGCCGCGTACGAGTTCGCCCGCGGCAAGGTCGAGGACGTCGTCGGCCGCGCCGTGGACGTCTACCGCTACCGCGCCGAGCGCGACGGGATCGTGGTGCACCTCGTCTGCGCCGAGGCGCTGCCCGAGGCCATGATCGACGCGCGCGCGATCGAGCTCGCGATCATCAACCTGCTCGACAACGCCTTCAAGTACGCGAAGGACGGCGGCCGCGTGGACGTCGACGTCGCCGCCGAGCAGGGCGCGGTCGTCGTGCGCGTGAGTGATCGCGGGCCCGGCATCGACCCCGAGGAGCAGGAGCGGATCTTCGAGCGCTTCGTGCGGGGCCGCCGCGCGGGCGAGCAGCGCATCCGCGGCAGCGGCATCGGGCTCGCGCTCGTCAAGCACATCGCCGAGAGCCACGGCGGCAGCATCGAGGTGCAGAGCCCCGTCACCGAGGACGGCATGGGCAGCGTGTTCGTGCTGCGGGTCCCGGCGCTGCGCGGCGAGGCGAGGCTGCCGCTCGCGGGGGCCGCCGCGGTGGGATGATCAGACCTCGGGCTGCTCGCCCTGCGAGGATTGCGACACGGCGACGTGGGCGCGGCGGCGGATGCGGTCGACGACCTGCGTGGCCCAGCGCGAGAGGTCCTCGCGGCCCGGGCAATCGGGGATCGAAAGGATCGCGGCCTCGACGAGCTGTTCGAAGAGGTGCGTGGAGGCGCCGAGGCCGAGGTCACACGCCGCGTTTGGCCTCCCGAGCGCGGCGTCGCGGCCCACGGGTTTGCCCGCGCTCGCCGCGTCGCTGAGCACGTCGAGCATGTCGTCGGCGATCTGGTACGCCTCGCCGATCCGCTGCCCGAACCCGCGCCAGGCCTCCGCCTCCTCCGCATCGACGCCGGAGGCGAGGGCGCCGCCCACCGCGGCGGCCTCGAAGAGCGCGCCGGTCTTGGCCCTCCGGTAGAGGGTCGCGGGGATGTTCGCCTCGCTCTCCCAGCCCTGGCCCGCGATGATCCCGTAGGGCATGCCCACGCCTCGGCCGACCGTGGTGACGAGCTTGCCGAGCCGCATCGGGGCCGAGGCCGAGGAGCGCGCCAGGACCTCGAAGGCGAGCGTGATGAGCTGGTCGCCGGCGAGCACCGCGAGTGGCTCTCCGAACGCACGGTGTGTCGAAGGTTGCCCGCGCCGGGTCAGGGCGGCGTCGAAGCAGGGCAGGTCGTCGTGCACGAGCGACGCGCAATGCATCAGCTCGACGGCCGCGGCGACCCCGTCGGCGAGGCCGGGCACGTCCTCTCCGCAGGCCATCGCGACGCGTAGGCAGAGCTGCGGGCGAATGCGAGCGCCGGCCGGAAAGACCGAGTGATAGACGGCGGCCGCGAGGCGGGGCGGTGCGCCGGGGGCGCACATGGGATCGAGGGCAGCGCGCAGGGCGCGTTCGACGCGACTGGAGACGTCCATGCGGGAGGTATCGTCCACGGTTGTGGAACCCTTGTCAAGGGTTTGGTGGGTCATGGTGAACAAACTCTAGACAGGTGTCCAAGGTTGTTGTAGGAACGGGCTCATGGCGAATGGGACGAGCCGTGCGGTGGTGATCGGCGCCGGCGTGGGTGGCCTCGTGTCTGCGTTGGAGCTCGCTCGTCGCGGGATCGAGGTCGTGGTCCTCGAGCGAGCGCCCAGGGTGGGCGGCAAGATGCGGCAGGTCGACGTGGCGGGCCGCGCCATTGACGCAGGCCCTACGGTCATGACCATGCGGTGGGTCCTCGAGGAGGTCTTTGCTGCGGCGGGGGCCTCGCTCGACGCCGAGCTCACCCTCCGTCGCGCGGAGGTCCTCGCGCGACACGCCTGGGGAACGGGACCCATCCTCGATTTGTACGCCGATCTCGACCGGTCCGTCGAGGCAATCTCGGCGTTCGCCGGGCGTTCCGAGGGTGACGGATACCGTAGGTTTTGCGCGTACACCCAGCGCATTTACGAGGCCGTGCAGAAGCCCTTCCTCTGCTCGGAGCGCCCGAGCCTGGCCTCGGCGATGGTGGCGGTGGGCTCGCTCGGCATTCAGGGCATGCTCTCCATCGACGGCCACCGGACGCTCTGGAAGGCGCTCGGCGAGTTTTTCCAGGACGGGCGCCTGCGCCAGCTCTTCGGACGTTATGCGACGTATTGCGGCTCGTCCCCGTTCCTCGCGCCGGCCACGCTCAACGTGATCGCCCAGGTGGAGCGGGACGGCGTCTACCTCGTCGAGGGCGGCATGTACCGCGTGGCCGAGGCGCTCGCGCGCGTGGCCGAGCGCCTCGGCGTCACGATCCGCTGCGGCGAGCACGTCACCGAGCTCGTCGTCGCGGGGGATCACGTCGCGGGCGCGCGCCTCGCGTCGGGCGAGCGCCTCCAGGCCGATATCGTCGTCCACAATGGGGATCCCGCGGCCCTCTTCGAGGGGATGCTCGGCACCCCCGCCAGGCGCGCCATTCCCGCGCCCGCGGACCGCTCGCTCTCGGCCGTCACCTGGGCCTTCGTGGCGGAGGCGAAGGGGGCGTATCCGCTGACGCGCCACAACGTATTCTTCTCGAAAGACTATCACGCGGAGTTCCGCGACCTCTTCGACCGGGGAGACCTGCCCGAAGAGCCCACGGTGTATGTCTGCGCCCAGGATCGCGACGACGGGGGCAGCGCGCCCTCCGGCCCCGAGCGGTTCCTCTGCCTCGTGAATGCGCCGGCCCGCGGGGACAAGCGCGCCTTCACCCCTTCGGAGATCAAGCAATGCGAATCAGCAGCGTTCTCGCTCCTCGAGCGGGCGGGTCTCTCCTTTCCGCAGTTCTCGGCGCCGCCCGTCGTGACGACGCCGAGCGATTTCGACCGCCTGTTCCCGGGGACGGGGGGGGCGCTTTACGGTCCGGCTTCACACGGGTGGAAGTCCCCGTTCGTCCGGGCGGCGTCCCGCACGAAGATCCGGGGGCTCTACCTGGCGGGGGGAGCCGCCCATCCGGGGGCGGGCGTGCCGATGGCGGCCTTGAGCGGGCGCCTCTGCGCGAACGCCGTGATCGAGGACCTCGCTTCGACGAGCCGATCACGCGAAACGGTTATGCGTGGTGGTATCTCGACGCGCTGAGCGACGACGGCCATAACGGCGTCACCATCATCGGCCTCGTCGGGAGCGTATTTTCGCCGTTTTACGCGGACGCACGCGCGCGCGGCCCGGCCGACCCGCTCGCGCATTGCTCGCTGAACGTCGCCCTCTACGGGCGGCGGCGCGACGCGTGGGCGTTCACCGAGCGCGGCGGGGCAGACGTTCGTCGGTCTCGTTCGTCGCTCGTCATCGGCACGAGCTCGATGGAGTGGCAGGACGAGACGCTCGTCGTGCGCTTCGAGGAGAAGACCGCCCCCTTGCCCGGCCGCGTCTCGGGCACCGTGCGGATTCATCCGATCGCGCTCGCCGAGCAGTCGTTCGTCATCGACACGCAGGGCCGCCACCGCTGGGCCCCCGTCGCGCCGATCGCGCGGGCCGAGGTCGACATCCGCAGGCCCGAGGGCACGCGCTGGACGGGTCTGGCGTACGTCGATTCGAACTTCGGCGACGAGCCGCTCGAGGACGGCTTCACCGGCTGGAGCTGGAGCCGCGCGACCACGCGGCGCCGTACGGTCGTGACGTACGACTCGGTTCGTCGTGATGGAACCCGTGATCTGATCCAGCACAGCTTCGGCGCCGACGGGCGGTCCGAGCCGATCGAGCCGCTCGCGGTCGCGCGCTTGCCGCGCACGCTCTGGGGCATGGAGCGCTCCGTGCGGGTCGATCCGGGCACGTCCCCGAAGCTCGCGCGGACCCTCGAAGACACGCCGTTTTACGCGCGCTCGCAGCTCTCGGGCCAGTACCTCGGCGAAGAGGCGCACGGCGTGCACGAGGCGCTCTCGCTCGATCGGTTCCGCACCCGGCTGGTGCAGTTCATGCTGCCTTATCGGATGCGACGCGTCCTGCCATGACGACGGACATCCCGGACCTCCTCGGCCTCCTGCTCTTCGGCTGGTCGTTCGCCGTCGCCTCGACCTCGCTCGAGGCCGTCCGGCGCACGACCTTCGCCCCACGCGCCGCCCGCGGCGAGGGTGCCGAGCAGGCCGTTCGGAAGCAGAACCCCTCCGTCCTCGTCGTGCGCCCGTGCGCGGGCAACGAGCCTTCGCTCGAGCGTACGCTCGCCTCGCTCGCGCGCGCCAAGCGCTCCTTCGACGTGCGCTGCCGCTTCGCGATCGAGGACGAGAGCGACCTCGCCTTGCCCGCGGCGACGCGGGCCAAAGAGGCGCTCGCGCGCGCAGGGATCGAGGCCGAGATCGTCTTCACGGGCGGCGGCGGTCCGAACCGCAAGGCCGCGCAGCTCGCGGCGGCGGCCGAGGGCGCCGATGTCCTCATCGTGACCGACAGCGACGTCGACCTCGACGGCGTCGACCTCGACGCCCTCGTCGCGCCGCTCGTCGGCCCCTCGCCCGCGTGGGTCGCGTGGGCCCCGCCGGCCGAACATGCCCCGCCGCGGACGCTCGGCGATCATGCCTCGGCGGCGGTCCTCGGCGCCTCGCTGCATGCCTTCCCCGTGCTCGCGCGGCTCGACCCGCGCGGCCTCGTCGGCAAGCTCTTCGCCATCCACGCGAGCGCGCTCGCGGCGATCGGCGGTTTTGGCTCGCTCGTCGATTACCTCGGCGAGGACATGGAGATCGCGCGGCGCGTGCGCGAGAGGGGCGGCTCGGTCGTGGCGGTGCCGATCGTGGCGCGCTCGCTCGCCGAGGGTCGCTCGTGGGAGGCCGTGATCGCGCGTTTCTCCCGGTGGCTGACGGTGATCCGCGCGCAGCGCCCGCTCCTGCTCTGGAGCTACCCGGCGCTCTTCTTCGCCACCTGGCCCATCGTGCTGCTCGCCGCGGCGTTCGCGTTCGTCGTGCCGAACGTCGCCCTCGCCGCGGCGCTGCTCGCGCTCGGGGCGCGCCTCGTCATCGCGCTCGTGGCGGCGTGGGCCGCGGGGCGCTCCGTCGGGCTCATCTCAGCGATACGGGACGCCGTGCTCGCCGACGTCGTGCTCGCCTTCGCCTTCACGCGGGCCTTGCGATCTCGTACGGTCACGTGGCGTGATCGTGTGCTCGTCGTCGACCGCACCGGCCTCTTGCGCCAGCCCTCCGCCGTGAAGCCATGAGCTCGGCCCTCGTGTGGATCCCCGTCGCGCTCGCCGTCGCCGCGGGCATGGAGCTCTGGGCGATGCTCCTGCACGGCCGCGTCTGGCACTCGCTGCTCTGGCGCTTGCACCGCTCGCATCACCGCAAGCGCCGCGGCCTGCTCGAAGCGAACGACGCTCTCAGCGTGCTGCACGCCCCCATCGCCATCGCCGCCATCCTTCACGGCTGCGTCGCCGCTCCCTCCCTCGTTCGTGAGGTCGTCTTCGGCGTCGGCATCGGCATGACCCTCTTCGGCGCCGCGTACCTCGTCGTGCACGACGGCCTCGTCCACGGCCGCCTCCCCGTCCAGGCGCTCGCGAAGATCCCGTACTTTGCGCGTGTTCGTGACGCACACCTCGTCCACCACGCGAAGGGCGCGCGTGGCCCCTACGGCCTCTTCCTCGGCCCGTGGGAGCTCGCCTGGCACACCAGGAAGAGCGGGCGTCCCTCCTCGTAGTTGCGAGCTGCCGTACCTCGAACACGCGAAAATCGTCGGAGTTTTGTCGCATTTCCAGGTGCAGGTTGCCCCTCGGTCGGCGCTCCTCCTTCGACGAAGCTTCGTGATATCGATCGATCCTCTCGGCCGGGGGGGGTCGTGGCTCGTCGAACCTTCATATCGTTTGAGGTCCAATGAACCAGTCCCCCCCGCCTGCCCGTCGCGAGGACACCATCGGCCGCGACGTCGATCCGAGCACGCTGAGCGACGACACCATCCGCCGGACGGTGATCCTCCTGCAGCAGACGCAGGCGCTCGCCAGGGTCGGCGGCTGGGAGCTCGATTGCCGCGCCAATCAGCTCTTCTGGACCGAGGAGACCTATCGCATCCACGAGACGCCGCCCGGGTTCGTGCCGGACGTGCAGCAGGGGATCCACTTCTACGCGCCCGAGTGGGTCCCCGTCATCGCGAAGGCGGTCGAGCGTTGCGTCACGGTGGGCGAGCCCTTCGACCTCGAGATGGAGCTCGTCACCTACACCAAGCGCCGGCTCTGGGTCCGCGCCACCGGGCTCGCGCACGTGGAGGACGGCAAGGTCGTGCGGATCTTCGGCGCCTTCCAGGACATCGACGACCAGAAGCGCCGCGAGCTCGAGCTCAAGGAGAAGATCGCGATCATCGAGCAGCAGCGCTCGACGATCCACTCGATGTCCGCGCCGATCATCCAGGTCTGGGACGGCGTGCTCGCGCTCCCCGTCGTGGGGCAGCTCGACGAGGCGCGCGCCGCCGAGATCACCGAGCGGCTGCTCCAGACCGTGGTCTCGCTCGGCGCGGCGCAGGTCATCCTCGACCTCACCGGCGTCGAGACCGTCGACGACGCGACCGCCGATCACCTCCTCCGGATCATCCGCGCGACGACGCTCCTTGGTGCTCAAAGCATCATCACGGGCGTCCGCCCCGCCGTGGCGCAGACCCTCGTCGCGCTCGGCGCGGACCTCACCACGACGACCGTGCGGAGCAACCTGCGCGAGGCGATCAAGGCGGCGATGAAGTCACCTTCGGCCGCGCGTCCGCAGCGCTGAGCGCCTTCGGCTCCTTCGGCGCTCGCATCACCCACGGCCGCGTCATCGCGGCGAGCATCCGTTCGAGCACGACGCCCACGCGCGAGGGAGCGGCGCGGAACACGAGCTCGAAGCCCTCGGCGCCCACGCCGCGCGCCGCGCGCTCGATCCGCGAGAGCTCCGCCTCGACGGCCTCTTCCTGCGCTGCGCGGCCCTTCGTCGTGTCGCGCTCGGCCGGCATGGGCTCGCCGAACGAGAGCCAGAGCGTCGGCCGCTCCATACCGCCGAACTCGTAGCGCAGGCCCACCGGCACGACACGCGCCTTCCTCGAGACCCGCGCGATCTCCGCCGACCCCGCGCGAAAAGCGAGTGGTCTCTCCGTGATCGGCCGCTCCTGCCCTTGCGGGTACACCCACACGAGCTTGCCCGGCGCGTCGAGCAGCCGCGCCGCGTACCGCATCACGAGCGCGCCGTCGGCGGGTTTGTCGAGGTCCACGCCGAAGGCGCCGACGAGCGCGAAGAACGGCAAGCGCCGGAGGTTCTTCGCGTCCATCATCGCGTAGCCGTCCGTGCCGAGCAGGTGCGTCGAGACGTGCATCGCGACGAGCGGGTCCCACCACGACGTGTGGTTCGAGACCACGAGGAGCGGCGCCTCCTTCGCGAGCGCCCGCGCCCGATCGAGCCCGCGCGCGCGCACCTCGCCGAACGTGGACTGGATCCGCGAGCGCGCGTGACCCGAGAACCACGCGTCGAACCAGCCCACCTTGCGTGCAGGGATCATCGCGCCCTCGCCTCCCTCAACTCGCGCGCAGGAGCTCACGCGCCACGGAAAAACCCCAGCGGCCGAGGCCGAAGAGCCGCAACCGGCCGAGCACGTCGCGGTAGACGCGTGGCCGTTTGCCCGCGACGGTCCGCAAGAAACGCACGAAGTCCTTCGCCGACATCTCGTCGCGCAAGAGCGCGCCGTAGGCCTCGTCGCCCATGTCGGCGAGCGTCGCGAACGCCGTGTCGAGCAGATCGTTCAGCTCCCACGCGCGCGCGGGCTCCTTCGGCGGCGTCGCCATCAGCCACGCGAGCGCGCCCGTGCCCTTGTGGATCGGCGCGTCACCCGGCGAAACGCTCGCCCCTCTGCCCTCCGGCTGCTCCGCCGCGCGCGTGATCGACGCCGCCACGCCCTCGAACGATCGCAGCGCGCTGCCGAAGCCGCAGAACGTGAGCGGCGAGTGGCGCGCCGCCGCGTCGCCCACGAGCACCACCCTTTGACCGTGCGCGGGCCCCGGACCTAGCCTCGACCAGCCCGGGATGAACCCGAACGTCGGGCGAACCAGCCGGAAATCGCCGCGCTTGTAGGCGCTCATCTTCTCGAAGAAGCGCGCGTAGAGCGAGACCAGCGAGGCGCCGGGCGCGCCTCCGAGCGCGTAGTAGAAGAGGTAGACCGTCACCTCGCCGCTTTTGCCCGGGAACGCCTCCCAGATGTGCTGGCGGCCCTCCTCGACGCCCTCGGTCGTCGCCAGGATCTCGCCCACGTCGGGCCGGATCTGGTCCTCGGCCTCGCCCTCTTCCAGGCCCGAGAGCACGCCGCCCACGGTCGGACAAACCAGGTCCGCCGTCGCGAGCGGGCTCGACGCGCCGCGCGCGTCCACGAAGATCCGCGCCGACAGCGTCGCTCCCGCGCTCGTCGCGAGCGCCACGCCCGCCGGCCCCTCGCCGTGCGCCACGATCGCCTCTCGGTCGTGCAGCGCGACCCCACGCGCCTCCGCCAGCGCCCGCACCGCGGCGAGCAGCTTGCCCGCGTCCACCGCGTGATCGAGCACGCGTCGCACCGGGTACGTCCCGCCCCCGTGCCACCGACAAACCCCGTGGTCGTACCTCGCCACGACGAGCCGCTCGACCTCGTCCTCGCGGAGGAGCCCCGACGACACGAGCGGCGCGAGCTCCTTCGCCGAGCAGTTCCACTCGCGGTGCGCCTGCCCGATCCGCGCGCGATCGAACACCGCCACGGAGAGCCCACGCGCGGCGAGCAGCGGCGCCACGAGCAGCCAGAGCCCGCCGCCGGCGATCACCACGTCGTAGTCCGGCGTCGTGCCCTCGTCGGGGCGCGTGAGCTCGATCGTCGGCTGCCGCTCCGCGCGCGCCGCGCGTATCGCGTCGAGGTGCACGAGCCGCTCGCAGAGCTCCTCCCCGCCGGCCTCTCGCACCCGCCGGCGTGCCTCGTCGTTGCGCATCACGCGCGCTCCCCTTCACGCTTGCGGCTCGGGCGCGCGGCGGCGTCGACGAGGAATCGCACCTCGGGCAGCGGGGCGAGATCGAGCGGGCCTCCGCAGGCCTCGATGGCGAGCGACGGCCTCGGCGTGGGCGACACGAGCGCGCGGACGAGCAGCAGGAGCTTGCGCGCGAGCGGCACGTAGGCGCGGCTCGTCACCGAGTCGAAGCCCTTCTGCTCGACCACGCGCCCGATGTCCGAGTAGATCAGGCTCGCCGCGCGGATCGAGGCCCGGCAGTCGCGCGGCAGCATCTTGATGCCGAGGTCGGCGCGGGCGTAGAGCACCGACGCGTGGCAGAGCAGCCGCTCCACCACGGCGCCGAGCGCGGCGCTGAACACCGGCCGCGAGAGCCACTTCCCGACGTCGATCTCGGCCTCCTCGAGCCACGCGAGCGGCAGGTACACGCGGCCGTTTCGCGCGTCCTCGCCCACGTCGCGCGCGATGTTCGTGAGCTGCATGGCGACGCCGAGGTCACACGCGCGCGCGAGCGCCTGCGGGTCTCGCACGCCCATGAGCACGCTCATGATCACGCCGACCGTCGAGGCCACGCGCGCGCAGTACGCGTGCAGATCCGAGAGCGTCTCGTACCGCCGCCCCTCGGCGTCCCAGGAAAAACCCTCGATGAGCCCTTCCATCACCACGCGCGGCAGCTCGTGCTCGCGCGCCACGTCCGAGAACGCGCGGTCGACCGGCGAGTCGTGCGGCCTGCCCTCGTACGCCGCAGCGAGCCGCGCCGTGAGCGCCTCTACTGCGCCGGGCTCGCTCGCCTGATCCACCACGTCATCGGCCACGCGGCAGAACGCGTAGATCGGCAGCATCGGCACGCGCACCCGCTTCGGCAGGAGCAGCGACGCGGCGAAGAAGCTCTTCGAGCCCTTGCGCAAGAGCTCCCGACACGCGGCGAGGTCCTCGGCCGACGCCGCGTGTTCGTCCGTCGACGGGAGGAGCGGCGCGCCGAGGAGCATCGCTCTTTCAATGGAGCGAGGTCGCATCTGGCACCACCCTGTCGAGCACCCGCGCCGACGACAAAACGCCTGGCAAGCCTGCGCCCGGATGTGTCCCGGCGCCGACGATGTAGAGCCGCTCCACGTCCTCGCTCTCGTTGTGCGGACGGAAGAACGCGCTCTGCGTGAGCACCGGTTCCATCCCGAACGCTGCGCCGCGGAACGAGAGCAGCCGGTCCTGGAACTCCTGCGGGTGCGTCACCCGCGACGCCACGATCTCCTTGGCGAGCCCGGGCATCAGCGCCCCTTCGAGGTACTGCTCGACGCGCTTGCGGTACGGCTCCGCTTCCTTCTCCCAGTTCGTCCCGCTCGAGAGGTTCGGCACGGGCGAGAGCACGTAAAATGCGTCGCACCCCTCGGGCGCGAGCGCCGGATCCGTCGCCGTCGGCCGGTGCAGATAGAGGCTGAAGTCATCGGCCAGCACGTGCCTCTGAAAGATGTCCTCGAGCAGCCCCTGGTAGCGCGGGCCGAGGCAGATCGTGTGATGTGCGACGTCCTCGTATTTGCGCTTCGTCCCGAAGTACCAGACGAACAGCCCCATCGAATATCGTTGCTTCTCCAACCGCTCGTTCGTCCAGCGCTTGCGGACGTTCTCGTCGACGAGGTGCCTGTAGGTCCAGGCCGAATCCGCGTTCGACACCACCACCTCGGCCTCGATGCGCTCGCCGCTCTCGAGCTCCACGCCGCGCGCCCTCCGGCCCTGGAGGAGGATTCGTTTCACCTGCGCGCCGCAGCGCACCGTCCCCCCTTGGCCCTCGATGAGGTTCACGAGCCCCTTCACGAGCGCGCCCGTCCCGCCCATCGGGAAATGCACGCCCCATTTTCGCTCGAGGAACGCGATCAGCGTGTAGATCGAGGTCGTCGAGAACGGGTTCCCTCCGACGAGCAGCGGGTGGAAGCTCATCACCTGCCGCAGCCGATCGTCCTTCACGTGCTTGGCGACGAGGTTGTAGACCGAGCGATAACTCTCGAGCTTCACCATGTCGGGGACGATCCTCGCCATGTCCCACCACGATCCGAAGGGCACGTGAGCGAGCTCCTCGAAGCCCACCTTGAAGATCTCCTCGCTCGTGCGGATGAACCGCTCGTAACCCTCCACGTCCCCCGGGGCGAGGCGCTCGACCTCCTGGCGCATGGCCGCCGCGTCCCCCGTGTAGTCGAACGTCGCGCCGTCGTTGAACCGGATGCGGTAGAACGGGGTCACCGGCCGCATGTCGATGTCGTCGCTCATCCGGCGGCCCGCCAGCGTCCAGAGCTCCTCCAGCAGGAAAGGCGCCGTGATCACCGTCGGGCCCGCGTCGAACGTGAAGCCGTTGATCCGGTGGACGTACGCTCGACCGCCCGGGGCATCGAGCTTCTCCAGGACCGTGACGCGGTAACCGCGGGCGCCGAGCCGGACAGCCGCCGCCAGGCCACCGAATCCGCTGCCGATGACGATGGCATGAGGCTTGGGGGTTGAACGTTGCATGTGGACAGTATAAGGTCTGTACCAAGTTTGACAAAGGTTTCCCGTTGAGCCTCTACCGAATCCGCACCGTATCGGAACTGACAGGCGTGAGTTCTGCGACGCTCCGCGCCTGGGAGCGTCGTTACGGCGTCCCTGCGCCGTCGCGCACGCCCTCCGCTTACCGGCTCTACAGCGACGAGGACGTCGCGCTCATCGTCAAGATGCGCGACCTCGTGAAGTCCGGCATGGCGCCCGCCGAATCCGCCCGCTTGCTGCTCAGCGAGCCCGCGAGCGCCCCGCTCGCCGCGCCGACGCCGGGCGGCGTGGTCGCCGACATCGATCCCTTCATGGCGGCGAGTGATCGGATCGTCGAGGCCACGCGCCGCTTCGACCCCGACGCGCTCGAGGAGGAGGTGTCGAAGACCCTCACCCTCGGCACGGCGGTGGCGATCTTCGAGCGCACGATCGGCCCGGCGCTGCGCGAGATCGGCGACCTCTGGCACGCCGGCTCGATCACCGTCGCGCAGGAGCACCTCGCCTCGAACGTGCTCGGAGGCACGCTCATCCATCTCCTGCGCCTCGCGCAGCCGGCGGACGCGACGCGCCGCATCGCGCTCGCTTGTTTCGCCGACGAGGACCATGTCCTCGGCCTCTACGGCGTCGGCCTGCGCTTCGCCTCGTGGGGCTTCCGCACGCTCATGCTCGGCGCGCGCACGCCGCCGCCGGCCATCGCGCGGGTCGTCGACTCCTTGCAGCCCGACATCGTGGGCCTGAGCGTCACCATCCCCCCGCCGGCGCCGCGCGCGCGTGAGCTCGTCGACGCCTATGCCGACGCTTGTCGCGGGGCGGCGTGGCTCATCGGCGGCGACGGCGCCGAGCCCATGCGCGGCTGGATCGAGGACCGCGGCGGCATCTGCGTCGGCCGCGACCTCGCGGGCGCGCGGCAGACGATCGAGCGCGTCGTGGCGGCGCAGAAGCGTCGCCGCCCGCAGCGGGCGAGCGGCAAGGATTGAAGGGTTTTTCCGCTCCCTCTCCCGGCTGGGCGAGGGAGCGGGAGCGGACGGACTTTCAGCCTTCGACCTGCGAGCCGAGCAGCTCGAGGATCTTCTTGCGGTCGCTCGCGCCGAGCGCGCCCGAGCCGGCGAAGAGCACGCGCCCGTCCTTGCCGACGAGGATCACGTTGCTCACGCCCTTGCGAATGCCGTAAGCCTTCCGGAACGAGCCGTCCCAGTCGCAATAGATCGTGGTCTTCTGCTTCTTCGACTCCTCGCGGATGGCGTCCTTGACGAAGCCCTTGGCGGGCCACCAGTCGTAGCCGCTCACGTCGGCGACCGCGGCGAGCGCGACCTTCTGCTTGTATTTGTCGCCCTTCGCGAGCTTCGACAGGTCGTCCTTGAGCGGCTGGTTCTGCTTCGCCGAGTCCTTGTCCTCGTATACGATGAGGATCGGCTTGCCCTTCAGCGAGCTCATCTGCAGCGCCTTGCCGTCGGCGTCCTCGAGCCGCGCGTTCGGCAGCTCGGCGCCTTCCTTGGGCAGGGCGAGCGAGACGCCCGGCACGAGGGCGGCCGTGAGCGCCGCCGCCGAGATGAACTTCGAAGCTTTTCCCCTGGAACTCATCGCCGCTTCCTCCGCATCCCTCGCGTCACGTCGAGGTTGTACACTCTTTGTACAAGGTTAGACATAAAAGTCAACCTTTGTTTCGTGTTCATACGGACCCGCCGGGAGGGGTGTGGGGTCTCGGTCCTCGGGGTGGGGGCGCGCGGGGCCGGTCTTGACAGCGGCCGACCCGTGTAGAGATTGCATCGCGTCCGAACCCGAGCGGCGGGAGAGAATCGAGGACGATTCATCGCCCCTCGGGAGAGGTGCACGAGGCGGGCCCGGAGGCGTGGCTGCGGCGTGGGCATGGTTCGCCCCGTCGGCGGCGCCCTCGGGGCTCGCAGGGGCGGAGCCACGCCCCGTGAGGGCATACGGAGGCGACCATGTTGATGCGATTCGGGGACGTGAACAGGACCTTTGCCGCCATGGATGAGCTTCGCCGGAGAATGGACCGGCTGTTCGACGAGTACGATTCTCGAGGAAACGCCTGGCCGCGCTCGTCATTTTTCTTCGAGCCCTTCGAGGCCGGCCAGGCGTCGCGCACGGTCGCGACGTGGCCGCGCCTCTCCGTCCACGACAAGGGCGACGCGCTGGTGATCGCGGCCGACGTTCCCGGAATGAAAGAATCGGATCTGAAGCTGGAGATCGATCAGGACGTGCTCACGCTCTCCGGCGAGCGGAAGGCGGACGTCCCGGAGGGGTATGCGATCCACAAGCGGGAGCGCGCGCCCGTGAAATTCTCGCGCAGCGTGGCGCTGCCCTGCAAGGTCGACGCGGAGAAGGCGAGCGCGGCGCTGAAGGACGGCGTCCTCACGCTCACGTTGACCAAGGCGCCGGAGGCCCGGCCCCGGCAGATCGCCGTCAAGTCGGCGTCCTGAAATCGACCCTGGAAGGAGAAGGAGAGAGCAACCATGAACGCGCAGACCAGCCGTGACGAGCGCGAGAACCATTCCGAGAGCCTGGAGGCGCGGCGCGGCGTGGCGCCCGCGGTCGACGTCTACGAGAACAAGACCGAGCTCCTGATCATCGCGGACCTGCCCGGCGTGGGCCCCGATAGCATCGATGTCCGCCTCGACAAGAACGAGCTCACGATCTCAGGCAAACGGGCGAGCGCGCCGGAGGGCAATCCGCTCGCCGTCGAGGGCCGGCCGGGTGATTTCACGCGGACCTTCCTGGTCCCGCAGGGCATCGTGGCCGACGGCATCACCGCCGAGGTCGCGCAGGGCGTGCTCAAGGTCCGCCTGCCCAAGATCTCCGCGCAGAGGCCCCGGCAAATCGCGGTGAAGGCGAGCTGATCCCGACGATTGGCTTCCGCTCGGCGGGGCCATGGGCGTAGTCTCGCCCGTATGCGCCGCCGCCTCTCCCGCCTCGCCCTCCTCGTCCTCGCTCAGGCCCTCGCGAGCTGCGGCCCGGGGCCGACGATCGTCACGGGCCCGCAATCCGCGGCGTTCGGCGGCGCGGCCGGCGAGCAGGAGGCGACGCTCGGGGACCTGCCGGTCGTCCCCGTGCGCTGGGAGGTGATCCCGGCGGCGCCGCTCGAGGTCGCGGGGGGCGATCGGGGCGGCGCGCCCGTCTCGCTCACCTCGCCCGACGGCGTCGGCCTCGTGATCGAGTCGCTCGACGTCGCGGCGGCCGTCCTCGACCCGCTCGCCTTCACCGAGCTGCATTTCGTCTTCAAGAACCCCGAGCCCCGCACGATCGAGGGGCGGTTCGAGCTCGTCCTGCCGCCCGGGGCCACGATCAGCCGGTTCGCCATGAAAAACGCGGACGGCTGGAAGGAGGGCGAGGTCGTCGAGCTCCAGGCGGCGCGTGTCGCCTACGAGGATTTCCTCCACCGCAAGGCCGACCCCGCGCTGCTCGAGAAGCAGGCCGGCAACCGCTTCCAGGCCCGGGTGTTCCCCATTCCGGCCTCGGGCGAAAAGGAGATCATCGTCTCCTATTCGCAGTCGCTCGCCTCGCGCGCCGATCCCTATCGCGCCCATCTCCGGGGCCTGCCGCGCCTGGGCAAGTTCGACATGCGCGTCATCGAACGCCGACGTGGGGACAAGGGCGAGCCGGTGCGCCGCATGCACGCCTTCAAGCAGGCGAATTTCGCGCCAGACCGTGATTTCGTGCTCCCGCTCGGCGCGAGCGCGTCCGCCGTGGGCCTGCGTCACGAGGAGCTCGCCGTCGCGCGGGTCACGCCCGTCGCCGAGAATCGCCCCGAGCCGGTGCGGAACCTGCTCGTCCTTCTGGACACGAGCGCCTCGCGCGCGCTCGACCTGGAGGCGCAGGCCGAGCGCCTCGCCGCGCTGCTCGCCGCCCTCCCGGACGAGATGGGCAGCGACATGCCCATTGCGGTCGCTTGCTTCGATCAAGCGCTCGAACCCGTGTACATGGGGCCGAGGAGGGGGTTTGGTCGCAAGGAGATCGAGGCCATTCTGCGGCGCAAGGCGCTCGGCGCCTCCGACCTCGGGCTCGCGCTCGGGAGCGCGGCGGGGTACGTGAAGAAGCAGGGCGGGAAATTCACGCGGGCCTTGCTCCTCACGGACGGCATTCCCACGGCCGGGCCCACGAAGGCGGCCGACCTCGCGGCGGAGCTCGGGCGCCTGAAGGACGCGGGCATTCGTCGGCTCGACGCCCTCGTGGCGGGCGGCATTCGTGACGAGGCGCTGCTGCACGGGCTCACGACGGGCACCTTCCCGCAGGACGGCGTGGTCCTCGACGCGGCCGAGAGCCCACAAAAGCTCGCCGAGCGCCTCGGCCGCGCCACCGTCTCGGGGCTCCGGGTGCACGTCCCCGGCGCGAAATGGGTGTACCCGGAAAAACTCGACGGCGTGCAGCCCGGCGACGAGGCGCTCGTCTTTGCGGAGATCCCGCCGAGCGCGCCCTTCGAGGTCGAGGTGAAGGGGCCCTCCGGGACGGCGCGGACGAAGATCCAGACCGATTTCGCCGAGCGCCCGCTGCTCGAACGCGCGGCGACGCGGGCGAACATCGAGCGCCTCTCGCGCGAGATGGACGCGGCCACGGACGAGGGGAGGCGCGAGGCGCTCCGGCGCGAGATCATCTCGCTCTCCACGCGGTTCCGGGTGCTCTCCGATCTCACGGCGCTGCTCGTCCTGGAGACGGAGGACGATTACGCTCGTTTTGGCATCGACCGGACCGCGCTCGCGGACATCCTCGTGGTCGGTCGCTCGGGCGTCGAGCTCATGCAACGCAAAGGCGGCCCGGTGACCATTGCGACGAGCCCGGCCGACGGCGCGGAGGACACGAAGACCGTCGCCAGGAACGGGGACGAAAAGGAGCGGAAAAAGAAGGACACGGGCGGCGCACCTTCGCCGCCGGCCGCGGCGCCCGTGGCCGAAGCGGAGCCGCCGCCGCCGCCACCTCCTCCTCCGCCATCGGAGACGCTCTCGCGCGAAGCGCTCAAAGAGGAGGCGGCACCCGAGCCTGCCCAGCAAGCCCCGGCCGCAGAGGCGCGCCCCGCGCCGAGCCCGCCCCGCGCCGCCGCGAAGCCCGCCCCCGCGGCGACGGCGACCGCGGGCGCGGCCCGTCCGGGCAGCCGCAATCATGCCGTCCCGCTCACGGATCCCCGGGGAAATGGCTCGGCAGGCGCCGCCTCGCCATCGTGGCGACCGCCGCCCGAGCGAAGGCCGCCGCCGCCGCCTCGCGACGAATTCGAGGAGGACGACGACGCGACGGATAAGGGCGTCGCCCCGTACGAAGGCAAATTCGCCGACGTGATGAACCTCGTCCAGGCGAAAAAACACACCGAAGCGCTGGCCATGGCCGCCGCGTGGCATAAGGACGAGCCGGGAGACGCGCTCGCGCTCGTCGCGCTCGGTGAGGCCTTCGAGGGGCTCGGCGACCTCGGGCAGGCCGCGCGCGCGTATGGCTCGATCATCGACCTCTTCCCGTCCCGCGCCGACCTGCGCAGGTTCGCCGGCGCGCGGCTCGAGCGGATCGGCAATCGCGAAGGCGGCGTCCCCTTCCTCGTCGTCGACAACTACGAAAAGGCCGTCGCGTCGCGGCCCGATCACCCCTCGGGGCACAGGCTCCTCGCGTTTGCCCTGGCGCGCGCCGGCCAGTTTGTCGAGGCGTTCGAGGTGATCACCGAGGCCTTCCTGCGTCGCTATCCGAGCGGCCGATTCGCCGGCGTCCGCCGCGTCCTCGCCGACGACGTCGGCATCCTCGCGGCCGCGCTCATCCGCGCCAAACCCGAGCGCCGCGCCGCGGTGGAAAAGACCCTGCGCGAGCTCGGCGTCCCCCTCGCGACGCGCGCCTCGCTCCGGTTCGTCCTCACGTGGGAGACGGACGCGAACGACGTCGATTTCCACATCCGCGACGGTCGCCGCGGGCACGCCTATTACAGCAGGAGGAAGCTCCGCTCCGGCGGCGAGCTCTTCGCCGACGTCACGACGGGATACGGCCCCGAGTGCTTCGCCATCGACGGCCGCGCCGCGGCCTACCCGTACAAGCTGCAGGCACATTATTACTCGAAGGGCCCGATGGGGTACGGCATGGGCAAGCTGCAGATCGTCGAGCACGACGGCAATGGCGAGCTCCGGATGGAGGAGCGGCCCTTCGTGGTCATGACCGACCGGGCGTTCGTGGATCTCGGCGTCGTCAACGGGAAGCTCCCGGCGCCTCCGCGTTGAAATCGGCAGGTACACGGTTTGTCAGGGCAGATGGTTGCGACGGCGCTCGGGTGTCGGATCAGAGGAGCGTTCGAATCAGCTCGTCGAGCGAGCCTTTGCCGGCCACGAACGCGCGCCGGAGCCGCTCCGCCGGCTTCACGTCCGGTGTCCTCCCGCAGGCGACCTGGGCCTCGACGAGCAGCCGCTTCTCGGCGGTCGTGAACCGGCCGTCGATGATCGCCGCCGAGAGCAGGACCTGCAGCGCCATTCGTTGCTCCTCGGGCGGGAGGCGCGGCAAGGCCTCGAGGAAAACTCGCGAATCGTCGATCCCCTCGGGCAGCGGATCGGGGACGCGCCGCACGACCTCGACGAGCACCGCGTGGAGGTTCGGGTGCAGGTCCTCCGTGCGCACGATCGAGCTCGCCACGGCGCGCACGAGCGCGAGGCGCCCCTCGGGCGAGGGCGCTACACCCTGATCGAAGATCGCGCGCACGAGCTCCCGCGCGGCCGAGGGCCCCATGACGCGGATCTTCGCCTCCCGCAGCACGATCCAGCAAACGAACCCATTCCACGCCGCCGTGCCGGGCACCGCGACGAAAGGCAACCACGTGCGCACGAGCGCGCGGCCCGCGAGGCGCCGGACGAGCACCTTCACCGCGAAATTGGTGACGCTCACCTTCACCTTGTAGAGCAAGGACGCGATCGCCAATTTGAGCTTCGACGCCTCGCGCCGCGGATCGACCCCGAACACGCGGTCCGTCGGGTTCGGCAATTCGAGCGCCGCGCGCGCGAGCGCGAGCGCCACGGCCGCGCCGTCCCCGCTCGCCTCGGTCGCGAAGGGATCGAGCCCCGCGGCGCGGGAGAGCCGGTGCACGGCGCGCAAGGAATCCCAGTAAAGAAACAGGATCTCGGCCACGGCCGAGGCGATCGTCACGCCGCCGACGAGCGCCCAGTATCGCGCCGCCGCGCCTGCGCTCTGGTGCTCGGCGCCGAAGAGCCGCTCGGCGAGCACCTCCGCGCCGGCCGCGAGCGCCGCGCTCACGGCGCCCGCGAGGCTCGCGCGGATCACGGCGCCGCGCACCACGGCCGAGAGCTGCCGCCGCTCCTCGGCGTTGAGCACGGTGATGGCGTCCTCGGCGGCGACGCGCGGCGCCGTGGCCGAGAGGCGGCGGAAATACAGCACGCCGAGCCGCTCGAGGATCGGCGTTTTCGTCTCTGCTCGGGCCGCCGGCTCCGTCCCGCTCGCGCTGACCATGCGATCCGCGACGATACACGAATTGGCCCTTGACGTGCGGCGGATCTTTGCGTTTGCTCATCCGACCTCGAAAGGAGAGACCGCGTGGGCGTCGTGACGTTCGACAGGAACGGGGAGAAGGTGAATCTCGGCGCGATCGGCGCGTCACCGCCCGGCGGGGTGACGCGCGACGAGGCGGCGCGGGAGCTCGAGTCGCTCGGCGAGGAGCTCTTCGCGCTGCAGGATCTCCTGTGGGGCGCGCGCACGCATTCGGTGCTCGTCGTGCTGCAGGGGCGGGACGCGGCGGGCAAGGACGGCGCGATCAAGCACGTCGTGGGCCACTTGAATCCCCGCGGCGTGCACGTCACCTCGTTCGGCGTGCCCACCGAGGAGGAGCGCGAGCACGATTTCCTCTGGCGCGTCCACCGCCACGCGCCGCGGAAGGGCGAGTTCGCGATCTTCAACCGCTCCCATTACGAGGACGTTCTCGTCGTGCGTATCCACGACCTCGTCCCCCGCGAGATCTGGGGCGAGCGGTTCGGCCACATCCGCGACTTCGAGGAGCTGCTCTCGGAGCACGGCACCATCGTGCTGAAGTTTTTCCTGCACATCAGCAAAGACGAGCAGAAGAAGCGCCTCCTCGAGCGCGAGGAGGACCCGCGCACGGCGTGGAAGCTCAACCCGGGCGACTGGGAGGAGCGCGAGAAATGGGGCGAATACACCGATGCGTACGAGGACGCCATCTCGCGCACCGCGACGAAGCGCGCGCCGTGGACGATCGTGCCCGCGGACGCGAAATGGTACCGGAACCTCGTCATCGCCCGCGAGCTCGTGCAGACGCTCCGGCCCTACAAGAAGATCTGGCAGGACAAACTCGACCAGGTCGGCAAACAGCGGAAGGCCGAGCTCGACGCTTATCGAGCCCGCAAATCCTGAGCCCGGGGCGCTTGCCATGCGAACGATGATCCTCTGCTCGGCTTGCCGGCGGCACGTCTTTTCGTCCGAGCCCGCGTGTCCCTTCTGCGGGCTCGTCTTCTCCGCCGCGGCGCGTGAGCCGTCTCCGCCCTCGGCCCGCCCCGAGATGTCGCGCGCGCAGCGTTATGCGCTCGGCGCCGCGATGGCCCTCACGTTCGCGGGGACGGCCTGCAAGACGGAGGAGGCGCCTCCGGTCGAGCCCGAATCCGCCGAAAATGCCACGGCGAGCGCCGCTCCCCCGGCTCCGCCCGAACCCCCGAAGAGGCCTTCACCGCCCGAGGACCTGGCGCGCGACGCCCCGCCGCCCCCGAGCCCCTTCCTCGTCGGGGCCCCTCCGAGCGACCCGCCCTTGCCAGAGCTCCCCGAGCGCGTGGACGCCGCCCCCGTGGACGCCGGCGTCGCGGACGCAGGAAAAACCATCGTTCGAAAGCCGCCTCCGCCGCCTCCGCCTCCGCCGCCCCTCGACGACGATCCCAAGGGCTGGAAGCCGCATCGCCAATGCGTCCGCAATTCGAACGGGCAGATGGTTTGTCCGCCCTACGGCTGCGTTTTTCCCGACGAAGCCTGCGACATCCTGCAGGTTTGACCGCGGCTCAGGCCCGCGGCTTCGCGAACAGATCGCGGATGAAATCGAGCATCGTGAGGTTCTTGTAATCCCGGAACTCGCCCGCGTCGAAATAGGCGCCGCCGCAGGTCGAGCAGGTCTCGTACCAGAGGTGCGGCTGCGCCGGATCGACCATGCGCACCATCGGATTGCCGTCGCGCGGGCAACGCACGTACGGGATCGTGTTGTTCTTCCGCCCGGTCTTCGGGTCGCCCGAGTCGATGATCTCCGAGCCCCGCTTCGACTTGAGCCGCTCGTTCTCGCGGCTGTCGAACCAGAGGCCCTTGCAGGCCGTGCAACGATCGACCTCGACGTCCTCGAACAACACGATCTCCATCGTTGCTCGGCATTTGGGACAGTTCACGATTGCCTTCCTCTCCGGCGCGCCGCTTTGAAGCCGATGGCGGCCAGGGCCACGAAAAGAGCGCCCACCTCGCCGCCCCCGACCCCTCGGGCGAGGCCACAAGCACAATCCCCCGAGGGCTCGGTCCCCGGGTCGCCCCCGGGCGGCGCGCCGCCGTCCCCCGGGCCCGCGCCGCCCGCGCCGTCGCAGGAGACGATATTGAGCGTCGTCCGCAAGAGGGGCCAGCGCGGCTCGCATTGTGTACGCGTCGCGCTGCCCGCGGGGCAGGGGAGCGGGCCGCAGAGGTCCGCGAGGCGCGAGGCCACGCCGAACGTCGAGCCCGCGGTCACGGACAAACCTACGGAGAACCCGTCGAGCGCCTCCTCGGTGCACGCATACACGCCCGCGTCCGCCCAGCGCAGGCACCGCGTATGCAATCGAGAGACCTGCTCGAAGGCCCATTCCGGCGCAGGCGAGCGCCAGATCCCGTCCTTCTCGCCGCCCACGACGAGCGCGCTTCCATCGGGCGAGAGCGAAAACCCGAGCAGGGCCCCCTCCCCGACGAAGAGCTCCTCCCACGTGGTCGCGCCGTCCGCCGAATGCAGGAGCCGCCCCGGTGCCCCGTCGAGACGCACGTAAAGTTTGTCCGGGTTTGAAGGATCCGCCGCGCCGATGTATGGCGCGTGCGCCTCGTCGCCGCCGGGTACGGCCGTGATGGCGTGCGTCTTCCCGCCGTCCGCCGAGCGCAACACGACGCCCCTCGGCAAAGGCCCGCCGAGGACGCCGCTCACGTACACGATCGCCGGATCCGGCGTGAGATCCACCGTGAGCCCGCGCAGGTTGTCCGGGAAAACGGCCTCGGCGTCCGTGAACGACAGGCCGCCGTCCTCGGTCCAGAAGAGCCGCGTATCGAAGCCCGCGCCGACGGGCGAGGAGGTGAGCACCACCGCGCGGGCCGGGTTTTTCTTGTCCACCGCGAGGTCGGCGACGAGCCGGCCTTCGAGGGCGCCTGCGCGCGAGAAGCCACAGCCGTCGGGCGTCGAGACCGAGAGCCCGTCGGGCAAACCCACGAGGAGCGCGCCGCCCGCGGCAATGCCGATCGGCGGGTCCCAGATCCCCGCGAACGACATGGCCTCCTCGCAGACCCACGACCAGCGCTCGCCCGCGTCCGTGCTCACGACGAGCCCGTACGTCGCCCGCAGGACCACGTGCGCCGGATCCGCCGGATCGACCTCGACGTGCCCGGCCGAAGGGAATCGGCCATTTGCCTGCGCCGTCCCCGACGCGAGGGCGAGGGCCGTGACGAGGGCGATCGCGAGGGCTCCGAGGCGCCTCATGGCAAGCAATGTCCCTGCTCGCAGTAGGTGTCGGGCACGCAATCGAGGTGCGTGAGGCAATGCCCGCCCTCGGGGCATTTCGTGGCGCACGGGCCGCCGCAATCCGGGTCGGTCTCGCCCCCGTTCTGGTAGCCGTCGGTGCAGGTGGGCGAGCACGTGAGCTTCTGCGGGTCGCAGAGGCCACCCTTGCAATCGGCGTCGACGAGGCACGGGGAGAGCGGCGGGCATTTCACGTCGCAGGAGCCGCCGCAGTCGTAAAACGCCTCGTCGCCGTTGTGCTGGCCGTCGAAGCAGGACGGCGCGGCGCAGACGGCGCTGCCCGAAGGGCCCTCGCAGACCTGGCTCGCGCAATCCTCGGCGCCCTCGCAAGGCTCGCCCGGCGGGCACCCCTCCGGACAAACCGCGCCGCAGTCGACGCCCGCCTCCGCGCCGTTTTTCACGCCGTCCGCGCAGGTGGGCGCCGCGCACGCTCCCTGCACGCAGGACGCGCTCTCGCAATCGATCCCGTCCACGCAAGCGCCGCCCAGCCCGCATTTCGGGCAGGCCGCTCCTCCACAATCGACGTCCGTCTCCTCGCCGTTCTTTTCGCCGTCCGCGCAGGTGGGCGCCGCCGCGCAGAGGCCGTCCGCGCAAAACGACGACTCGCAATCCCCGTCGACCTCGCAACCCGCGCCGAGCGGGCACGTCTCGCAGTCCGGCCCGCCGCAATCGTTGCCCGTCTCCTCGCCGTTTTTCACCCCGTCCGTGCACGTCGCCGCGCACAGGCCGCCGACGCAGAGCCCGCCCACGCAATCGCCGTCCCCGCCGCAGCCCGCGCCCGGTCCGCAGTCCGCCACGCACGAGCCGCCGCAATCGACGTCCGTCTCGTCGCCGTTCTCGATCGCGTCGCCGCACGTCGCCGGGACGCACGTTCGATCCGGCCCGCATTTCCTGCTCGCGCAATGCACGTTCGCCGTGCATTCCACGCAATGACCTTTCCCGTCACACGCGGCCCCCGCGCCCTCGTCGCAGGGCGCGCCGATCGGCTGGTTGTCGAAGCCGCAGCGCCCGTCCGGAAAGCAGCGCGGCTCGCCGCACGCCGAGAGGACCCCCGGGCAATCCGCGTCGCTCGTGCAGGGGGCGGCGCCGCCTTCGCCGCCCGCGCCCCCGACCCCGGACGAGGCCGACGACGAAGCGGACGACGCCTCGCCCTCGTGGATCTTTCTCTCGTCGATGTCGGTGATGAGGACGCAGGCCGCGAGGGGCGCGAGGAGCACGGGCGCGAGCTTTTGCGCCTCTCGAACGAACGAAACGAGGCGGCCCGGGGGGATCATCGATCCCCCCGAAACTACCACGACTTCACGTGGCGCCGCTCCTTGATCTCCTGCGCGAGCATCTCGACGAAGCTCGCGAGCGGCATCGCCTTCTGCTCCTTGATGCCGTACCTGCGCACGGTCACCGTCTGCTCCGCCTCTTCCTTGCCGCCCACGACGAGCAGGATCGGGATCTTCCGCGTCGCGCCCTCCTGGATCTTCTTGCCCATCGTGGCCGAGCTCGTGTCGAGCTCCACGCGCACGAGGTCCTCGCGCAGGAGCGCCTCGATCTTCTTGCCGTACGCGAGGAACTTGTCGCTCACGGGCACGACCACGACCTGCACGGGCGCGAGCCACGTCGGGAACGCGCCGCCGAAGTGCTCGATCAAGAACGCGATGAAGCGCTCGTGCGTGCCCATCGGCGCGCGGTGGATGCAGTACGGCGTCTTCTCCTTGCCGTCCTTGTCCGTGTAGGCGAGGCCGAAGCGCGGCGGGACCGCGAAATCGAGCTGGTTCGTGGAGAGCGTGAACTCGCGCCCCGTCACCGTGACGAACTGGAAGTCCACCTTCGGCCCGTAGAACGCCGCCTCGCCGGGCGAGACCTTGTAGTTCGCGCCCATCTCCTCGAGCGCCTCGGTCACGAGCCGCTCCGAGAGCGCCCAGTTCTCCGGATCGTCGACGTACTTGGAGCCGCGCTTCGGATCCGCCGGATCCCAGAGCGACAGGCGCATGAAGTAGTTCGTCAGTCCAAACAGCGCGTAGTAGCGCTCGTGGAGCTTCATGACCGCCTGGAACTCTTCCTTGAGCTGCTCCGGCGTCACGTAGATGTGCGCGTCGTTCATGGTCATGCCACGCACGCGCGTGAGGCCCTGGAGCGCGCCCGCGCGCTCGAAGCGGTAGACCGAGCCGTACTCGGTGTAGCGCAGCGGCAGATCGCGGTACGAGTGCTTCTCCGAGGCGAACACCATGTGGTGGTGCGGGCAGTTCATCGGCTTGAGGTAGTACGACTCCTCCGGCCCGCCCGCGCCGCGCCCCTCCTCGTCGAGGACCATCGGCGGGTACATGCCGTCCTCGTAGAGCGGGATGTGGCCCGAGGTCTCGAAGAGGCCACGCTTCGTGATGTGCGGCGTGGCGATCTTCTTGTAGCCCGCGCGGAACTCCATCTCGTGCGCGAGCTTCTCGATCTCGTGCCGGATCGCCGCGCCGTTCGGCAGCCAGAGCGGCAGGCCCTTGCCGATCTCGTCGCGGATCGCGTAGATGCGCAGCTCCTGGCCGAGCTTGCGGTGATCACGCTGCTTGGCCTGCTCCACGGCCGCGACGTACTCGTCGAGCTCCGCCTTCGTGTTGAAGGCGTAGCCGTAGATGCGCGTCATCATCGCGTTGCGCTCGTCGCCGCGCCAGTACGCGCCCGCGAGCGAGTGCAGCTTGAAGGCGTCGGCCGGGATGTCCTTCGTGTTCGAGACGTGCGGACCTTCGCACATGTCGACGAAGCCGCCGTTCGCGTAGAAGCTGATCTCCTTGTGGCCCTTCTTCGCCGCGAGCTCCCGCGCGTACTCGGCCTTGAAGGGCTCGCCCATCTGGCCCTCGATCCGCGCGAGGGCCGCGTCGAGCGGGAGATCCTCGTGCGAGAAGCTCTGCGCCGCCGCGATGATCTCGCGCATCTTCCCTTCGATGGCGGCGAGCTCCGCGTCGCTCACCGGCTTCGGCAGGATGAAGTCGTAGTAGAAGCCGTCGTCGATCGCCGGGCCGAACCCGAGCTTCGTCCCCGGGTAGAGCGTCTGGACCGCTTGCGCCATGACGTGAGCGAGCGAGTGGCGGATGCGAAACAGCTTCTCGTCCTGGGGTTTTTCTTCGATGACGGGCATGGCTCGGTTCTCTCGGTCGTGTGCAGAGCGGTTCGTTCGCCGGCCTTTGCCGCCTCGGGCGGGCCTGGCGAGGGGCGAAACGTGCGACACCGTCGCCCTGAAAGCAAGCGAGGTCGCCTGGCAGCGTGACGTGGCGGATCGGAAAAACGCCCGGGGGAGCGCAACGCGAGGTTGCCTCCGGGAGTCCGCCTCGCTACCTTCCGCGCGCTTTACGGCGCGGTGCGCCCCGGGCGCACATTTTCGAGGAGCAGTGAAGGCATGAGCGGCCACTCCAAATGGGCCACGATCAAGCGGAAGAAGGGCGCGCTCGACGCGAAGCGTGGCAAGCTCTTCACGAAGTTGATCAAGGAGATCACCGTCGCGGCCCGCATGGGCGGGGGCAACGTCGACGGCAACCCGCGCCTGCGCAAGGCGGTCACGGACGCGCGCAGCCAGGCGATGCCCGCCGACACGATCAAGCGGGCGATCCAGCGCGGCACCGGCGAGATCGAGGGCGTCAACTACGAGGAGATCGTCTACGAGGGCACGGGCCCCGGCGGCACGCTCTTCATCGTCGACGTGATGACGGACAACAAGAACCGCACCGTCGCCGAGGTCCGCAAGATCTTCGAGAAGAACAACGGCGTCATGAGCTCGTCGGGCTCGGCGGCGTGGGCCTTCGATCGCAAGGGCCTCATCACGCTGGCGAAGGAAGCCGCGACCGAGGACCAGCTCATGGAGATCGCCGTGGGCGCGGGCGCCGACGACTACACCGACCAGGGCGAGGAGTGGCAGGTGACGTGCAGCGTCGAGCTCACGGATCCCGTCGTGAAGGCGCTCGAGGACGCGAAGATCGCGGTCAAGTCGAGCGGACCTGCGTACGTCCCCAAGAACAAGAAGCAGGTCGAGGGCCGTGACGCCGAGGTCTGCCTGAACCTCTTCGACGCGCTCGACGATCACGACGACGTGCAGAACGTCTACGCTGACTTCGACGTCTCCGAAGACGAGCTCGCTCGCATCGCGGGCTAGGCGCGCGTGGCCTTCGGGGGCCTTCCGCAGCGGAAGGTCCCCTCGTTTTTTGCGCGAGCGACATCCGGACTCGAACGAGCTCTGGAACGAGCCTGGGGAAGGACCGTCTTACGACGAACGCCTGCGTGATCGCGCAGGCCTCGATCGAACGGTTCCTGATACCCTCTGCCTTCGCATCGGAAGGAGACCCCATGGCCAACTTCAGCAAGCTCGTGCTTTCGGTCCTCGCGTTCCCTGCCTTGCTCCTCGCCTCTTCCCAGGCGCTCGCCGTCGAGACGCCTGCCGCGTGCGGCAAATTCGATTTCAACAAGAACGGCCTCGGCTGCGAGGTCCGCGTCGAGGGCGGCTGCGAAGCCGACTGCACGTCGCTCCGGTTCACCGCCGGCTGCGAGGGCGGCTGCACCGCGACGGCGAGCTCGATGTGCACCAATAACTGCGGCGAGGCCTGCATCGCCGAGTGTGATCCGTCGAAGCTCGATTGCATCCAGGGCTGCCACGACGAATGCGAGCAGCCGTTCATCGCCGATTGCCAGGCGAACTACCCGGACCGCGATTGCGTGACCGACGCGAAGGCGAGCTGCACCAGCCGTTGCCGCTCCCAGTGCCAGGTGCAGCCGAGCAACTGCATCGACCACTGCGACACCTGCTGCACCGGCGCGTGCACCGCGAACATCAACATGGACTGCGACCTCGCCTGCTACGCGAAGCTCGAAGGCGGCTGCAAAGTGCAGTGCCAGGAGCCCACGGGCGCGCTCTTCTGCAACGATCAGTACGTGGGCGCGAGCGACGTGAAGTCGTGCATCAACGCCCTCATCGCGCAGGGCCTCCAGGTCGACGTCTCGGCGCAGGCGCAGGGCGAGTGCACGATCACGCTCGGCGGCGCGGACTGCGCGGGCTCGGGCGAGGCCAGCGGGTTCGGCTGCTCGGCCTCGCCGAACCAGACCGAGTCGCCGTTCGCCGTCACGGGCATCGCGCTCGGGCTCGCGGCGATGGGCATCTCGGCCGCGCGGCGTCGCAACCGCAAGAACGGCTGATCACCCTCGCGAGAGGATCGAGAGGCGCTCGTGGTGCTCCGCGGGCGCCTCTGTTTTTCGAACGCTCAAGGCCTCCAGATCGGGAACTCGAACACGCCCCACGTGAAGAGCGCGTGCGCGAACATCGCCGGCGGCAGGCGATCCATACGCATCGCGAGCCGGCCCCACACGAGCGAATAGGCCACGCCCGCCGCGACGAGCAGCGGGTTCGGCCCCACGCGCGGATCACCGAGCAGGAACATCGTCGGCAGGTGCGCCACGCCAAACAGCGCCGCCTGCAGGAGCCACGCGCGCAACCACCCGAAGGGCGAGAGCAACACGCGCTGCACGAGGCCGCGCCAGACGAGCTCCTCCAGCGCCGCCACCACGAAGACCACGCCGCCGACGAGGTGCCGCCCCTCCGCCGCCGGATCACCGAGCGTCGCGTACACCTGCATGATCCACGCGGCCCGCGGCGAAGGCGGCGAGGTCACGAGCAGGTGCACGCCCGTCGCCACGCCGTACAGGACCGCCGCCACGACCGCGCCCACCGTCAGATCCCCGCCGCGTGGCCGGAGCTGCTCGTCGAGCTCGCCTCGCGCGCGCAGGCGCCACACCGTGAAGGCCGCGAGCGCCCCGTACACGAGCACGAGCGCGCCGAGCATGAAGGGCGTGCCCGCGGCTTCGTCCGAGAACGCGAACCCCACGGCGAGCGCGCTCGTGATCGTCACGCCGCCCGCGATGAAAAGCGCCTCTCGCTTCGACGTCGGCTCGCTGGACGTGTCCTCTTCGTCTTCGTCCGAAAGCTCGTCGTCGTCTGCCTCGCTCACCGACATCGCTCCGCCACACGATCGAGGATCCGATCCGCGAGCGAATGTTTCGACAGGACCCCGAGCGCCTCCGCGCCGCCCGCGGTCACGATCGTCGCCCGGTTGTCCTCGCGGCCGAACGAGTCCTTCGCGTGGTTCGCCACCACCATGTCCACGCACTTCGCCGCGAGTTTTCTGCGCGCGTAGGCTTCGATCCCCGCGTCGTCCGCGGTCTCCACGGCGAAACCCACGAGCACGGGCCGCGCGCCCTTGCGCGCCGCGCCGACCTCGGCGAGCAGATCCGGGTTCGGCACGAGCTCGAGCCGGAGCGGCTCGGCCGAACGTTTCCGCTTCGTCGCGCTCTGCTCCGCGGGCCGGTAATCGGCGACCGCCGCCGTCATGATCAGCGCGTCCGCGTGCTCGAGATCCGCGCCCATCACCTCCCTCAGCGCGGCCTGCATGTCGAGCGCGCTCCGCACGTCCACCCGCGTCACGCCCCTCGGCGTCGCGAGCGAGACCGGCCCCGACACGAGCGTCACCGACGCGCCCCGCGAAGCCGCGCGCTCCGCGATCGCGAAGCCCATCTTTCCCGTCGAGCGGTTGCCGAGGAACCGCACCGGATCGAGGTCCTCGACCGTCGGCCCCGCCGTCACCACGACCCGGATCCCCGCGAGATCCCGCGGCCCGATCGCCGCGCGTGCTGCTCGCGTGATCTCCGCGGGATCGGCCATCCGCCCCATGCCGTGTTCCCCCGAGGCCACCTCGCCGAAGACTGGCCCCACGAGCGACACGCGACCGTCCGCCGCGAGTGTCGCCACGTTACGCGCCGTCGCCGGGTGCTCCCACATGCGCGGATGCATCGCGGGCGCCGCGAGCACGGGCCCTCGCGCGCAGAGCACGAGCGCGGTCAGGAGATCGTCCGCGCGGCCCGCGGCGAGCCGCGCGATGAGGTCCGCCGTCGCCGGCACGATGAGCACGAGGTCCGCGGCGCGCGCGAGATCGACGTGTTTTTCCCCGGGGTAAGACGGGTCGAACATCTCCTCGTGCACCGGCTCGCCCGTGATGCCGGAGAGCGTCTGAGCTCCCACGAACGCGCGCGCCGATCGGGTCATGAGCGGGATCACCCGCGCCCCCGCTTTCTTGAGCAGCCGCGCGACCTCCACGGCCTTGTAGGCGGCGATGCTCCCGCTCACGGCGAGCACGATCGTGGGGGGGACGGACGTGGGCGAGGAGGCAGACACGGGGCCGGAAAGGTTGCACGAAATGGGGCGAGCGTACATGCCCCCCGCCGCGGTAGGCTCCGGCCGTGCCCGACGCGCCCGAAACTACGTTGAGTTCCGCTGATCCGAACGTCGTCGTGCGCGCGCGCAGGGACACGCTCGCGGCCGAGGCGGACGAGCTCGCCCGTCGCTCCGCGCGCCTCTCGGGCTTGCGGGGCCTGCTCTTCCTCGTGGCCCTCGGCTCCCTCGGGTACGGGTTTTTTCGGTCGTTGCCCATGATCGGCTGGGTGCTCGTCGCCCTCGGCTGGGCTGTCTTCATCGCCGTCGTCGCCGTGCACGGATCGCTCGTCAACCGCGAGACCGAGGTCCAGGCGCGGCTCGGGATCGTGGACCGCGCGCTCGCGCGCCTCGCCGGCACCTTGCCCGACGCGCTCCCGAGCGGCCCCGCGACGGATCCGCGTCATCCCTACGCGATCGACCTCGACGTCTTCGGCTCTGCCTCGGTCTTCCGCCTGCTCGACGAGACCCGCACCGCGCCTGGCACCGAGGCCCTCGCGCGCTGGCTCGCCGAGCGCGCCTCGCCCGCCGAGATCGCCGCGCGACAAGGCGCCGTCCGCGAGCTCGCCGGCCTCACGGCCTTCCGTGAAGACCTCGCCACGATCGGCGCCGCCGCGGGCACGCGGGGCCGCGCCACCGCGCCGCTCGTCGCGTGGGCCGAGGCCGAGCCCGTGCTCCGCGACGGGTTGTCTCGTACGCTCGTGCGGGCGGCGTTTGTCCTCGTGCCGCTCACCGTGGGCCTCTTTGCGCTCTCGCACGGGCTTGGAAATGCGCTCCCGCCGCTCCTCGGCCGGGCCTACCTCGCGCCGTTTGCCCTTCAGATCGTGGTCCTCTTCCTCCTCAGCGCGAAGATCCAGCCCGCGCTCGCGCAGGCCGCGTCGAAGGAGGCTCCGTTCGGGAGGTACCGCGACCTCTTCGCGCGTATCGAGGCCGAGGAGCTCCGCGCCCCGCGCCTCGTCGAGCTCCGCGCGGCCTTGCTCGGCGGAAGCGACGGCCCCTCGGCCTCGCGTGAGCTCGCCTCGTTCGAGCGCGTGCTCGGCTTCGTCGAGCTCCGGCACTCGGGGCTCGTGCACCTGCTCGCGAACGTCCTCCTGCTCTGGGACGTCTTCTGCATGGCCGCGCTCGAGCGGTTCCGCCTGCGCGCCGGGCGCCACGTGCGCGGCTGGTTCTCCGCGCTCGGCGACCTCGAGGCCCTCGCGAGCCTCGGCGCCTTCGCCTACGAGCACCCGGATTTTGCCTTCCCCGTGGTGGAGGAGGGCCCGCCGCGGTTCGTGGCCGAGCGGCTCGGGCACCCGCTGATCCCTGGCAAGACGCGGCGCGTGAACGACCTCGTGATCGACGGCCCCGGCTCCGGGATCCTCGTGACCGGTTCGAACATGAGCGGCAAGAGCACGTGGTTGCGCTCGATGGGCCTCGCGGCCGTGCTCGCGCAGGCGGGGGCGCCCGTCTGCGCGCGCAAGCTCCAGATGACGCCGCTCTCGGTGCGCACGAGCATGCGGATCAGCGACTCGCTCGAGCAGGGCGTGTCCCATTTTTATGCCGAGCTCGAGAAGCTCAAGTCCGTCGTCGACGCGGCGGACCGGGGCGAGCCCGTCTTTTTCCTCCTCGACGAGGTCCTGCACGGCACGAACTCGCGCGAGCGTCACATCGGCGCGCGCGCCGTCGTCGTCCACCTCCTCGACAAGGGCGCGATCGGCGCCGTCACCTCGCACGACCTCGCGCTCGCGGACCTCGAAGCGCAGACGGGCGGCCGGGTCACGAACGTGCATTTCCAGGAGCACGTCGAGGAGGGGAAGATGACCTTCGATTACGTGCTCCGGCCCGGCGTCGTCTCGACCACGAACGCGCTCCGGCTCATGCGCCTCGTGGGGATCAAGGTCGCGCTGCCCGAGGCTTGAGCCGCGCTGCCCGCGGAGTTGATCTGCGGGCCCCGAATTTCGTAGGATACACGTTCGCTTTTTCCTGCTCGGTCTCTGGGGCCTTTCCCCGAGGAGCTTCCTTCATGGTCCGCCGAAGACGAACCTACCTGCGCCTCGCCGCCGTGGGCCTCGTCTCGCTCTTCGCCTCCGCGCTCCCCTCCGCCTGCGCGCTCGACGTGTATGGTTCGTTCGATCCTGACGCGCCGTGTATCGTCGGCGTGTCCGCGCGTTGCTACACGGGCCCTGCCGCGACGGCCGGCGTTGGCCTCTGCGTCCCCGGCGCGGCTGTTTGTCGCATCGATCAGACGTTCGGCGCGTGTGTCGGCGAGGTCGTGCCCCAGGAAGAAAACTGCTTCACGCCCGAGGACGAGGATTGCGACGGCGAAGGCCGCGGCGACGACGAGTGCCTCTGCGATCCCGGCGCGACCCTGCCCTGCGAGACGGGCAAGCTCGGCGCGTGCGCCGCGGGCGTGCGCACCTGCGAGCCCGACGGCCTCTCGTTTGGCGCTTGTGTCCCCGAGGCCTCGCCCTCGGCGGAGGATTGCGCGACCGAGGGCGACGAGGATTGTGACGGCGTGGCCCCCGGGTGCGCGGGCGACGTCGAGCTCGGAGCGTCGCGCGGCGGCGACCTCTCGGACGTGGCCTTCGGGGTCGCGACGAACGGCCTCGTCCACGCGACGGCGGGCGTGCTCGACGGCGACGTGCAATTCCGGACCGTGAACTCCGGAAAGCTCTACGTCGACCGGCGCGTCGCGAGCCTCGCCATGACGTGGAGCCGGGAGTTCGCTGCCGAGGGCGGCCGCGCCGCGGCGCGTGGCGTCGCCGTCGCCGGAGACTCGGCGGACGTCATCGTCGCGGGTGATTTCCAGGGGTCGATGGATTTTGGCAATGGCAAGGTCCTCACGAGTGCTGCCAATGGCGTCGACGCCCTCGTCGTCGCGGTGGACGCGGCGGGCGGCGTGCGGTGGGCGAAGGCGTTCGGGGACGGAGATGTCCAGGCCGCGAACGCCGTCGCTGCCGGGCCCCACGACCGGATCGCCGTCGCGGGCGAGGTTGCGGGCACCGTCGATTTTGGCGGCGGCGCGCAGACATCGACCGGCGACGCCGATCTTTTCGTGGCCGTGCTCGATCCGGCGGGCGAACGTATCTGGAGCCGCCTCTATGGCGACGCCGCCGCGCAGCGGGCCCACGGCGTCGCGTTCGTGGACGGCGGCGACGTCGTCGTGGCGGGTGATTTCGACGGGCAGCTCGATCTCGGCGGTGGCGTCGTCCTCCCCGCGGGCGGCGGCGGCGACGCCTTCGTGGCGCGGCTCTCGGGCGTGGACACGAATGCGAAATGGGGCGTCGGCATCGGCGACGCGCAATCGCAGCACGCCTACGCCGTCGCGGTTGGCCCCTCGGGCGAGGTCGCGGTGACGGGGGCGTTCTCCGGCTCGATCGTGCTCTCCGGCGTGACGCTCACCAGCGCGACCTCGCTCGACGCATTCCTCCTCGTCTTCGAGCCGGACGGCGCGCTCCGGTTCGGCAAGAGCCTCGGCGACACGACGGGTGGTGATCAGATTGGCATGGGCGTCGCCTTCGACGCGGCGGGCAACGTGATCGTGACCGGCGGCTTCGACGGCTCCATCGATCTCGGCGCCGGCCCCGTCGTCTCCGCCGGATCCGCCGACGTGTTCATCGCGAAATACGCCGGCGCGGACGGCGCCCTCCTCTGGGCGAGGACCGACGGCGACGCCGAGGCGCAGCGCGGCTTCGGTGTCGTGGTTTTGCCCGATTCTCGCGCGCTCGTGACGGGCGCTTTTGCCGGGACGCTCGATTTTGGCCCGCCCCTCTCGCCGCTCGTGAGCAAGGGCGCGCTCGACGTCTTCGTGACGCGTTTTTCGCCCTGACGCCTCTTCCTCGCGGATCCGGATTTCCCGGCGATCGGCCCTTCGATTCGCGTATCCTCGCGCCTGCCCATGACCTCGCTCGCCACAGGCAGCCGTATCCGCCGCGTCGTCGTCCATGCGCGTGGCGCCCTCGTCACCCGGACGGTCATGCTCCCGCCCGTGCTCCCGAGCGAGCCGTGCGAGCTCGTCGTCCCCGGCGTCACCACGCTCTCCGAGCCGTCGAGCTTTCGCGCGCTCGCCACGGGCGGCCGCGAGGTCGTCTCCGTCGCCGCGCGCCTCGTCCTGCCCGAAGGGCCCGCGAAGGCGGGCTCGGCGCGTGAGCGGGTCCGCGCCCTCGAAGCCGAGCGCGACGCCCTCGGCGAGGAGCGTCGTCACCTCACGGGCCGCCGCAACCTGCTCGCCGGTTTGTCCTTCGACCTCGGCATGGATCGCCGCCTCCGGCAGGGGAATCCTCGCGCGCGGATCGAGGACGCCCTCGCGACCTCGCGCCTCGCGCAGGAGGAGCTCGTCGCGCTCGATACCCGCCTCGCCGAGATCGGGGCCTCCCTCGAGCGGGTCCATCGCGCCATCGAGGCGGCGCAGCTCGCCGAGGCGCAGGCGAGCACCGAGGAGCGCGCCGGTTCGTCGAGGCCGTCCCTCGCTTGCCACGTGCGCCTCGGCGCGGGGCAGGGCGCGATCGAGGCGCTCGAGATCGAGTACGTGGTGCTCGCGGCGCGCTGGTGGCCCACGTACAAGGCGTGGCTCACGAAAAACGCGACGCGCGTGCGGCTCGAGCTCGACGCGCTCGTCGCGCAGGACTCGGGCGAGGACTGGAAGGACGCCGAGCTCTCGCTCTCCACCGCCGACCTCGTGCACGACGCGCGTTTGCCCGAGCTCCCGTCGCTCCGGTTTGGCCGGGCGCAACCGCCGGCGAAGCGTGGGTATCGGCCTCCGCCGCCCGGGCTCGACGCGATGTTCGAGGCGTACGACGCGGCGATGGTGCGGCTCGTGCGCCCCGCGCCCGCGCCGCTCGGCAAGCCCGCGGCGCCCCGGCCACCCGCGCAGCCCGCGGCCCCCCCGCCGCCGCCGATGGCAGCGCCGCAATCCCTCGGCGCGCCGCCCCCGCCGCCGGGGTACGGCCCGCCGATGCCCTCCGCGCCCATGCCGGCGAGGTCCGCGCCGCCGCCCTTCAAAAAAGCGGCCAAACCGGCGCCGGAGATGGCGGCCGTGCAATCCCGCGCGTCGGCGATGAGGGATGACGGGGGCGGCGGCGGCGACGAGTTCGCCCTCGAAGGAAAGGCGGGCGGCGCCCACGACGAACCTGCGCCGCCGCCGCCTTCGCTCGAGCCCGACGATAGCTGGCTCGAATTCGACGCCCTCGTCCTCGCCCCCGCCGACGAAAAACAGCGCCGTGGCCGCCTCGGCAAAGCCGAGAGCGACACCTCCCGCCGCGAGGCGAGCCGCGCCAAAGAGCGCATCGAGGCCCTGCCGAACCCCGCGCGCACCCAGGACCCGCTCGCCTCGCGTGGCCGCTTCGATCACCGCTACGACGCCGAAGGTCGCGCCGACGTCCCCTCGAACGGCCGGCCGCATCGCGTGCACGTGAAGGCCGGCGAGGGCCCTTCGAGCGCGCAGTTCCGCGCCGTCCCGCGCGAGTCGAGCGAGGTCTACCGCGAGGCCCGCATCGAAAACCCCCTCGGCGCGCCGCTCTGCGCCGGCCCCGTCGACGTCTTCCTCGAAGGCGCCCTCGTCACCGCGGCCGAGATCGCGGCCGTCGATCGTGGCGGCTACGTGCAGGTCGGCCTCGGCGTCGAGGACCGCGTTCGTATCGCGCGTAATGCCCGCGTCGAGGAGAGCTCGGCCGGCTTGCTCGGCGGATCCACCGTCGTCGATCACCACGTCACCGTCGACCTCACCTCCTCGCTCGGCGTCCCGATCCAGGTCGAGATCCTCGAACGAATCCCCGTCACCGACGACAAGGACGTCACGGTCAAGCTCACCTCCGCCGAGCCCGAGCCCGAGGTCTACGATCAATCGATCGTCGGCGCGCCCGTGCGCGGCGGCCGCCGCTTCCGCGTCGAGGTCCCCGCGGGCGGCAAGTCGAAGATCACCTACGCCTATCGGATCAAGCTGCCGGCCAAGAGCGAGATCGTCGGAGGAAACCGCCGTGAGTGAGCCCGTGGTGGAGGCCGTTCGTTCGGAGGAACCGTCGCAGGATCGCGCGCATCACTCGAGCCGCGCCGCGCGCGTCACGCTCTTCGAGGACCGCGCCGAGGTCGTGCGTCGCGCCTCCTTCCGCGCCGCCAAAGGCACGCGCTGGGAGGCCATCGCCGGCGTCTCGCTCCTCGTCGACGACGGCACCGTGCAGGCCAGGATCACGCGAGGCGAGGCGCGTGTCCTCTCCGCGCGGGTCCTTCGTCGCGCCCACGAGGAGCGCGCGCTCGGGCGCGAGGAGATCGAGGCCCTCGAACGCGAGGTCCGCGCCGCGCGTGATCGTGTGGTCGCGGCGGATCAGGCGGTCGATCGCCTCCAGCGGGCCCTCGGGCAACATGACGAGCTCGCCACGCAATGGGTCAAGTCCGCCTCGCTCGGCCCGCGCAAGGCCTCGGATCCGGGCGTGATGGGCTCGTATCGGGAGGGGTGGCGCGCGATCGACGTCTCCGCGAAGGCCACGCTCGACGAGATGGCTCGTGTCCGCGCCGAGCGCGCGCAGACCGAGGTCGACCGGCGCCGCGCCGAGGCGCGCCTCGCCGAAGGTCGCGCGGAGACACCTCGTTACGACGCGGTCATCGAGCTCGAGATCGAGGCCCACGAGGAGGGTGACGTCGAGGTCGAGCTGACCTACCGCCTCCCCTGCGCGCTCTGGCGCCCCGAGCACCTCGCGCGCCTCACCTCCGACGGGCCCGACGCGACCGCGGGCTCGGTCGAGATCGTCACGTACGCCGCCGCGTGGCAACGCACGGGTGAGGCCTGGGACGACGTCGAGCTGCGCTTCTCCACGGCGCGCCCCACCCGCGCCGCATCGCCGCCGCTGCTCTCCGACGACGTGCTCTCCACGCGCCGGAAGACCGAAGAGGAGCGCAGGAACATCGTCGTCGCGGCGCGTGAGCAGTCGATCGAGCTCGCGGGCCTCGACCGCGGCGACCGCGCCACCGCCGAGATGCCCGGCGTCGATGACGGCGGCGAGCCTGTCACCTACACCGGCAAGGAGCGCGCCTCGCTCCCTTCGAACGGGCGCCCTTGCCGCGTGGAGATCGGCCGCGCCGCTGTGAAGGCCGAGCTCGCGCGCCTCGTCGTCGCCGTTCGTTCGCCGGCCGCGCATCTTCGCGCCACGGCCACGCTCGAGGGCGCGGGTCCCTTGCTCGCGGGCCCGGTGCGCCTCGCGCGTGGCGCGAGCCTCGTCGGCCGCGCGCGCCTCGATTTCGTGGGCAAGGGTGAGCCCTTCGAGCTCGGCTTTGGCCCGGACGACGCGATCCGCGTGCGCCGCAGCGAGGACGAGAAGCGCGACACACAAGCGATCACCGGCGCGCAGCGCCTCGAACGCAAGGTCACGCTTTACCTCTCGAACCTCTCGAGCAGGGCGAGGAAGGTGCTCGTCACCGAGCGTATCCCGGTCAGCGAGATCGAGGACGTCGAGATCCACCTCGCCGAGGCGGGAGGGATTTCCCTCGACAAGGACGGCTTTCTCCGCGCCACGGTCGACGTGGGCGCGCACGCGACGCGCACGCTCTCGTACACCTTCGAGGTGCGCGCGGGCGCGCGCGTCACGCTCCCGGCCTTCTAACCGAGCACGAAATCGATCTCGAACACATCGTAATGCGCGGGCCGCATCCCGAGCGCCGCGTACGTCTTCTGCGCGCGGTGGTTCTCCTTGTCCACGTAGAGCCGCACGCCGCAGACGTCCTTCTCCGCGCGCGCCTTGCCGACCACGTGATCGTGCAGCGCGCGGTAGACGCCCGTGCGCCGCGCCTCTTCGGCCACGTGGACCGACTGGATCCACCAGAACGTCCCGTCTCGCCAGTCGCTCCATTCGAACGTCACGAGGAGCTGCCCCACCGTCTCTCCGCCGCGCTCGGCCACGAGGTAAAACCCCTTGCTCGGGTCCTCGATCACCGCGCGCGTGCCCCGGATCGTCGTCTCCGGATCGAGCGCCTTTCCTTCCGTCTCCAGGGCCATCGCGCGGTGGTTTCGCGCGAGCGTGTCCACGTCCCCCGCGTGCGCGAGGCGAATCGAGAGCTGCTCCATCGGGTCCTTCTTCACCTGTTCGGCGGCGCGATCGACGGCTTCTGCCGTTCGTCGGGGTAGAACGTGCGTGGGATCGGCTCGTGCTCCACGAGGTACCCGAACTCCCGCTGGAAGTCCTCGATCGAGATGTCGAGCACGTTCGCGAACCGGGCGAGCTGGCTCGAATCCTCGAAGTCGTCCTTGCGCAGCCGGAGCATGTATCGCCGCGCGATCATGTACCGATCGCTCGTGATGTCCACCATCCGCACCCGCATGCGGCCCGTCTTCGGGTCCATGATCGTGTCGAACGGCACGGCCTGGAACGAGCCCTGCACCATCGCCACGAGCGCGCCCGTGCCGCCCTCCGCGAGGTACTTCGACGCGCAATACCCGAGGTCCCGCGCGTACTCCATGTCGTACGGGATCGGGTCGGCGCATCGCAGCTCGTAGCCGATGTTCTTCGGGATGATCGTCGCCTTGACCCCGAACTGCTTCAGCCGCTTCTGCACCTCGGCCTTCAGGATGTCGGCGAACGCGATCTCCGCGATCCGCACGTGCCCGTGCGCGTCGCGCTCCACGCCCGCGAGCCCCTCGAGGTCGTGCTCCTCCATGCGCTCGACGATGCCCTCGGCGATCATCGCCACGCCGTCGGACCTGCCTGCCGCGAGGCGCTTCACGATCGCCGCCGCGAGCACGTCCACGACCGTCTTCAGCGGCACGTGCCCCTCGGCCGGGAACTCCTCGGGGATCATCGTCAGCGTCGCGCCCGCGGCCTTTCCGATCCCGAGCGCGAGGTGCCCGGCCTTCCGCCCCATCGCCACCACGAAGTACCAGCGGTGCGTGGTCTTCGCGTCCACCATCAGGTTCTCGACGAGCTCGACGCCGATGTGGCGCGCCGTCTGGAAGCCGAACGTATCTGCGTACCCTGGCAGATCGAGGTCGTTGTCGATCGTCTTCGGCACGTGCACCACGCGCAGGCGCCCCTTCGACTGGAGCGCGACCTGCGACGCCGAGTAGGCCGTGTCGTCGCCGCCGATCGTGATGAGCTTGTCGATCTCGAGCCGCAGCAGCGAGAGCACCGTCTCCTCGAGCAGCTCCTGTGATTTCGTCGGGTTCGCGCGCGCGATGCCGAGGTACGAGCCGCCGCGGAAATGGATGCGGCTCACGTCCTCGATCGAGAGCGGCCGGGCGTGCTCGAGGTCGCCCTTCATGATCCACGAGAATCCGTCCTGGATCCCGACCACGTCGAAGCCGGAGAGGACCGCGCGGATCGTGGCCGCGCCGATGACGGCGTTGATGCCCGGCGCGGGCCCGCCGCCGACGAGGATACCGACCTTCTTCGGAACGTGGCTCATGACTCCGGACCCTAGCTTCCCCTTCGGGCTTTCGCTAACCTGGATTCGTGACGAGGCGCTCCCGTTCGGCCGTCCTGCTTTTGGCGCTCGTCGCGTCGCCCCTCGCGTCATTTGCGCTCGCAGGTTGCGCGTCGCAAGAGCAGCCCCTCGAAGCGGCCGCGCCCCCTGCGCCCCGGCCCAAAAACGCCGCCGAGATCGCGCGCTCGATCGTGAACGCGCGTATCGGCGTGATGGTCTGGGCCGAGCGGCTCCGGGGCCACCCGCTCGAGGTCCGCGTCCGCGCGATGAACCCGCTCCGCGCCATGCTCGAAGGCACGGGCATCGACGCGACCGGCGACGTCGTCGCGGCTTACGTCGCCTCGACCGGCGCGACGCGTGACGACCTCGCGGTCGCGATCGTGCAACACAAGCTCGACGAGCAGCAGACGCGCCAGGGCCTGCACGCGATGATCGCGCGCAGCCAGCCGCCCGGCGCGTGGATCGAGGCGGCGAGCGTGCCCTCGGCGCGTGTCACGGTGAAGGGACAAACCCGCGTCGTCTCCATCGTCGAGGACGGCTTCCTCGCGATCCTGCCGGAGTCGCTCGCCTCGCAGGCTGGTCGCTTCGAGGGCACGGGGGGGTTCCCCGACCCTGAGGGCCCGGAGGCTGTCGTCGCCACGGCCCTCGATCCTTCGCGTAGCCTCGCGGGCTCGCAAGCGCCGCCCGTGCCGCCGACGATCCGCTCGTCGGTCGCGCGCTTGCGCCTCGCCGCGGATGGCGGCGTCGACGTCTCGGCCACGGGCGAGAGCGCCGATCCGGCGCAGGCGAGCGTGGACGCGGCGGCGCTCACCTCGTCGATCGACCGGGCCACCTCGCTGAACCTCGGCATCGTGAAGGTGCGCCTCTTCGCGCCCGTCGTGTTCCGCGCCGAGGGTTCGCAGGTGAAGAGCGACCTGCACCTGACGCAGGCCGAGATCGATCGGCTGCTCACGCTCGCCGAGACCTTCATGCCTCGTTGAGGTGGGAGGCGCCTGCGCGTGACGTCGAGGCGGTCGCACGAGACTTCGAGACGCGTGGGCGGGTGCTGATCAAGATCGGGCCCGACTGATCAAGGTTCGCGATCGGCCGTAGCAATGCGCGATTTCGGCGCGTAGGTTCGGCGGGCCTGAACAAGGCGCCGCCCCGAAGGGTCTGGAAACCCAGCGGGGCGACTTGGCCGCAACCCCGTATCAGCCGGAGTCGCAACCCATGCTTCGTTTAGTCCACCCTGCCCCGCGGGGCCAAGGGACTCGTCCGCCCAAGGGCCGGAAGAGCCCGAACCTCCTCCCCACGTCCGAAGAACGCAAGCGGATCCGCGCCACGATCCGCAACGTCGCCCGCGCCTACGGCGGGCTCGACGTCCTGGCCGCGGTCGTGGGCGTCCACCGAACCACGCTCATCCAAGCCGGGCAGCGGACGTCCTACGCCGTGGCCGTGCTTCTCGCCCGCGCCGCGGGCATCCCCGTCGAACAGGTCCTCACCGGGCGTCCCCACGTGGCCGGCGCGTGCGCGCTCTGCGGGCGGAAGGGAGGCGCGTTGTGATGGCCGCTCCCCTCTACCCCGGCGGCTTGATCGAGATCCAGCGGGCGAACCTCCGCGCCCTCCTGCGTCACCTCTTCCGCGAGAAGGGCACGTGGATCGCCGTGGCTCACGCCGTGAGCTTCCGGCGCTCGGTCGTGCTCGCATTCATGGACGGGATCGAGCCCGGGCACATGGCCCTCGCGCGGAGCATCGCGCGCACCGTGGGCTTGTCGCTCGACGACGCCCTCACGGGCAAGGCGTCGCCCCGCAAGGCGCCCGCCCTGGTCCTCGTGACGCCCCCGAAGCGGAAGGGAGGCGCCTCGTGAGCGAGCACGACCAGGACCACGACAAAACCCCCGACAGCCTCCCCCCGGTGCTCTCGACCGAGCAGGCCGATCGCGTGCGTCGAGCCCTCGCGCCCGTCGTCGCCTCGCGCGGCTTGTGGCAGATGGCCGACGCGATCGGCTACGCGCCGATGTACGTGCAGGCGTTCCTCCGCGGGCAGCTCGCCTGCACGCTGCACTTCGCCACGTGCGTCGCGCACGCGCTCGACGTCGATCTCGACGCCCTGGTCCGCGGAGGTGGGCCGTGATCCGCTACCGCGACGATCCCGATCGTCCGGGCGAGCCGATCATCGAAGCCACGCCGCGTGACCTGAACACGTACCGCGGTTTCGCCCGCGCATACCTCCGCGCGAAGTGGCCCGTGCTCGGCGAGGCGGACGTGGACGAGGTGACGCAGGACGCGCTCTACGTCCTTTGGCGCATGGTGGACGAGGGGCGCGTACGCGGCGCGTACACCGACCCGCCCGACGTCGTGATCCGCTCGCTCCTCGTGAACATCGCGTGGCGCGTCGCGGGCAACCAAGCCGCTCGGCTGCGCCGGAAGGACGCTCGCCACGTGCCGATCGGCGAGGAGCACGATCGCGACCTGCCCGATCTCGCGGCGCGTCCGGAGGACATCGCAGAGGCCCGGCACCTCCTGCGAAGCATCGCGCGCTCGACGGCCCGGCCGGTGCGCGTCCTTCTGCTCGTCCTGCAAGGGGAGAGCGCGGAAGACATCGCCCGCGAGCTGGGGCTCGACGTCGCGACCGTTTACAGCCACGTCGCGCGGGCCCGCAACGCGCTCGCTAAGCGCTACGACCGCCCCAGGAAGCGCCGCCGCTGAACGGACGAGCGCCGCCTACTCCGGTGGCGCTCGCCTGCTCTTCCGTCCAGGACCGTCCCGCCCCCAGCGCCTTTCACGGCGCATTGCACATCTGAAAGCCCGTCACGCGTGCTCGTATGCGCCCGGCGCATACGCTCCGGGTTGCGGCATAGCGCGCTACATCGGTAGCGTTTGCTTTGGAGGTATAGACGCGTGTCGGAACTACATTCCCAAATCGTAACATCATACAATACCGCGTTTCAGCAGTGGAATCGGCTGCGCGGTTCAGCGCTAGATGCCGCTAATCATGTGGCAAGTGAGCTTTGCACTCGTCTCGGTGTGCCCGGCAGTTGGCGTCTTGCACGTATAGAGCGAGCGAACGACGAAGCGTATGCAAAGAATGGCGAAATTGCGGTCTCGTATGAGGGCGTAGCTCGCTTCTGCATTGAAGCAGAGTTTTTGATGGATCGCTATGACCGCGAACGTGCATGCACCGCGAAAATTGACTTGCGAATGCGCGCCACCGCAGTCGGAGATGGCAGTTACAAATGGAAACTGTTGTGGGTCACGTCTACCGCGAGTGGACCGCACAATGAGGAGTTTGACATCCATGCTCCTGCCGCAATGGATGTTGCTGCAAAAGACACGGCCAAGAGAATTATTGAATACTTTGCGCGCAAGGCTCGGGATGACGCGTGGAAGGATAGATGAACCCCATAACGAGCCCGTTTATGACGAGCGGATAACACTCGCTCGGGTTGTGGTGCGGTGAATAGCCGATAATGCGTTTGTGTTCGTTGTATATCGGCAGCGCGTTGTCCCTATCCGGCTGTTCGTGGTCGGCGGGCAGCATCGGCAAGCGCGGAGTGTGCATACACGGTAACTTAGCACGCGCCGTGCCACATTCACCCGTCCGGAAACAGGCTCAACTGCCTCTCCCGCGGCCGCCACGCGAACAGGTCAAGCTGCGTCCCCGGTGGCGGAAGTGGCTGGGGCGGCGACTCCTCCGTCCCGGCCCTCGCCGGTGGCGCGGCGGGCGGCGTAGGTGCCCGCGGAGCCTCGCTCGGCTTGCCCTTCCCGCCGGGCAGGGCGCGGAGCCATCCCTTGCCGTTCGGCAGCTCGCGGGCGCCGCCCTGCTTCTCGCCCGGGGCCGGTGCGGGCGGCGCGAGCTTCTTCGGCTCCGGAGGCGCGCACGGCTCCGCCGCAAGGGCGCGCTCGACAAGCTCCTGCACGGACCAGACGTGATCCGTGATCCCCGCCTCCATGGCCGGCGTCACGCGCAAGCTCTCGTGGACGCGGCAGAAGTTATACCAGGCGACGTGCAGGCTCACGGCGGCGCGGTGGTTCTCGATCTTCTTCGAGAAGCCGTTGCAAAGCCGGGTGAACCGGCGGACGTGCATCCGGACCGTGAGGTTCGCCCGCTCGACGTGAGACGTGCTCGCGCGGTCGAGGTTCGGCGCACCGTGCGCGGTCTTCTTCGTGATGAACGGATCGCGCGGGGGCTCGTAGCGATGGTCCGCCGGCCCCTCGCGCCGCCCCTTCTTCGAGTAGTCCTTGTGGATCACGGCGTGGTCCACCGCGCCGCCGAAGCTCTGCCCGACGGCGACGGGGTAGCTCTGCCAGCCGTCCGTGGACAGCTCCGGGATCGTCACGAGCCGGGCGCGGAGGTCGGCCACGAACGCCCGCGTGTTCGCCTCGTCCCGCTTCCCCACGCGGTAGGCGATCAGGAGCTTCTTCGTCCGCGCCATGGCGAGGTAGGCGTACGCGTCGCCGAACTCGGCGGGATCCTCCGCGGTCACGCGCGCCTGCTTTTTCTGCACGTACGACCAGATTTCATCGAGCTGGATCTCGCGGATGTCGAGGTCCCTCACGAGCAGGTTGTGGAGGTTGTCGCACCCCGCGCCGACGCGGACGAGCGTGGACAGGACCGTCGGAAGGGACACGTCCGTGAGCCGCGACGTTGCGCGAACGCTGGCACCCTCTACGAGGTGCTTCACCACGTCGGTGCGCTTCTCGATGGGCAGGACGTTCGCCACGACGTGGATCCCGACGAAGGGCCGCCACGGGCGCCGCGTCGCGCCCCATGCGCGTCGTCGGCTCGACCGTTTCAGCGGCTCACTCGATGGGATGAATCTATCACGATTCGTCGGGAATTCGTGGATATTCGGCAATGGCCTAGGACATGAATTGTCCTAGGTAAGAACGTCGTCGGACGATGGGGTTCGGGGCGAGAAGTTGGCCTCGCGTTTCGTGCGTCGGTAGGACGGCGATCATGCCCACAGATGAAGACCACCTCTGTTCGGACCTTCTCAACATCGCCTACCGTATCGCGTATGCTATTCGCGACCCTCACGCAGAGCACGACATTCGGGTTTCGGGCTACAACGGCGAAGTCGGCGACGGTCGGTTGTTGGCGAAGAATTGTGTTTTGTTCAGCGATAACGCGTATCGGGTTTGCTTGCGTTGTAAGCCGGACAAGTTCACGCTTGCCGTACACGTCGAGGTGCTTGCGACCCGCATGGACGGCAATGCATTCCAATTCGAGTGCCTTGGTGCCGTGCTGCTCCCGAACGGCGATAAAGACGCGTTCGTCCTGAAGGCGTCGCAAGCGGTGTTCAAACACATGGAAGAGTGGCGACTCGGGATTCGTTGACGTACGCGGCGACGCGCCCATCGCGGAAGATGGGAACCATGACCGCGGCATGCTCGTCCTCAACCGTGACGCGGACCCCGCGCCCGTCCGCGCAAACGGACCACCAAAGCAAGAGACCGCGCGCCTTGTACACCTCGATCAGGCGACGTTGTTCGTCCTCGGTCGGGATCTGCTCCGGCGTGATGGGGGTCCTGACGGCGTTGCCCTTGTCGTCGAGGTGGATGAGGTAGGTGTCGGACATGTATGCGAGGAGTAGGATGTCCGCCACCCCGGAGTCCGCGGCGCATGTTCAGGAAGGACACACGCCCACCTCGCCGGACATCGGAGGGGGCTCGACGGGAGGCTCGCGCGTTCGTCGCGCCGAACCGGCTGATCAAGTTTGATCAGGACCCGTGGGCGAGACCTGGAGACGCGTGGGCGAGACCTTCGGGGTTCGTTCGCTCACCTTCGAGGCGGTCGCACGAGACTTTGAGACGCGTGGGCGAGACCTGGAGACGCGTGGGCGAGACCTTCGGGGTTCGCGCACGAGACTTCGAGACGGCCGCGCGAGACTTCGAGACGCGTCGTTTGGTGATGATGCGTACTGGTCGGGTTGACGGAGCTCGAGACGTCTGGTCGCATCTGGGTCATGCGGCTTCAGCGGATGCGACCCTTCGTTTCCTTCGGGCTGCTCGGCCTCGCGACGGTGGCGCTCGTCCCGCTCGGCTGCTCCTCGGCCACGATCCGCCACCACCCGGACGATCGCCCGCGCCTCCCCGCCGCCACCGCGGAGCGATTGCGCGCGTGTGTCGATGAGCTCGGTGGCGAGCTCGCAGGCGGCTACTACACGTTCGACGCGACGGTGAAGGTCGACGAAGAGGGCCGCGTCGTGGAGGTCGAGGGAAGAGGCGTGCCGCATCCGGAGCTCGCGATCTGCATGCGGATCGCGCTGCGAGGCATGACGGTGTCGGAGGATCTTCTCGGCAAGCTGCGCGTGTCCGCGTCGCCCACGCCTGCGAACGGGCAAACGGCGGCGGAGCGTGCGCTCGTCGGGAACGCCGCGGCGTTCGTGCTGGTGGTGGTCGCCCTCGCCGAGATCGTCATCGAAGCGGCCCCCGTCGCCGTCGCGATTGCCGCGGCGGTGGAGGCCACGGGGGAGATTGCGGAGGTGGCTCGGAGGAGGCCCAACCGGAACTTGAGGCGTTGCCTCGATGCGGCTGCGGCGGGGGGTGCGCTTTGGGAGAACTTGTGCAATTCGATTCCCAGGCGCGAGGACCGTGCGGAGTGCTGGAGCAAAACGAAGAAGAGCGAACAAGAGAAGCGCGGTTGGTGCAACGAGAAATTCGGATACTGGTAATGTCCAAGCCCCAAAAGACCACATCAAAAACCAAACGAATACGCTGGATGGCCGAGCGCCGCCTCGAGCGACGTGATGCTGTTGGGGGCATCGTCGTGGTCCGCGTCGGTTCTCCTGAGTTGCCCCCCGGGGCCCAAGATTGGAGATGCCCCTTCGTCGTCCTGGGGTTGGGGGACGACTCGATTCAATTTGCTTACAGCATCGATTCGATGGCGGCGCTCCAGAACGCCCTGACAGGCATTCGCTGCACACTCGTGCAGAGTGGTGTTCCGCTTCGGTGGGAAGGATTCGAGGAAAATATTACTGGATTTCAAATGGATGTACCCTTCGCACATGGTCTCGGTTTTCAACAACACCTTGAAAGAATGATTGAAGCGGAGATCGAGGAGCGCGCCCGTCTCTTCCGCGAGCTCATCGAGCGTCGAAAGGCCCGCCGCAAGGCGCGGGCGAAGCCGCGGACGGAGTGACGCGCTCACGTCCTGCTGCCGGCCTTCGTACCTGTTCGCTGGCTGAGCCCGCCCTGGACTTCTCTGGCTGACGCTCACGCCCTCCCGCTGCTACGCTCGGCGCCATGAGGCTCGTCAAGATCGGGGTGGCCAGTGTGAACGCGACGGTCGGCGCCGTCCGCTCGAACGTGGATCGGTGCATTCGCCTGGCATCCGCGATGGCCGAGGACGACGTCACGCTCGCGGTGTTCCCCGAGCAGGTCGTCGGCGGGTACGCGGCGGAGGACCTCGTGCAGTGGCAGGCCTTCGTCGACAGCCAGCGGCGCGAGCTCGAGCGCTTCGCCGCGGAGACCACGCGCCTGCCCACGGTCTTCGTCCTCGGCCTGACCGTGGGCGTCGAAGGCGACCTCTTCAACGTCGGCGCCCTCGTGCACCGCGGCGAGATCATCGCGTTCGTGCCGAAGGAGAAGCTGCCGACGTACAACGTCTTCTACGAGTCGCGTGTCTTCTCCCGCGGCGTGCCGGGCATGGAGCTCGAGACGCGTGGCGTGTTCTGCGGCGATCGGATCTTCCAGTTCGATTTCGGCACGCTCGCGATCGAGGTCTGCGAGGACATCTGGTCGCCCGACGGCCCGATGCGGCGGCGCTGTTATTCGGGCGCGGAGATCGTCTGCAACCTCTCGGCCTCGCCGTTCCGCGCGGGCGTCGTGGGCACGCGGCGCGAGATGATCGCCACGCGCGCCTCGGACAACCAGTGCACGATCGCTTATGCGAACCTCGTCGGCGCCAACGACGGGCTCGTCTTCGACGGCGGCGGGTTCGTCAACCAGAATGGCCGCCCGATGCTGGAGGCGCCGCGGTTCCGCGAGGGCTACGCGGCGACGGTCGTCGACCTCGATCGCACCATTCGATGCCGGCGCGAGGCGAGCACCTGGCGGAGCGACCTCGAGGCCTTCCGGCGCGAGCAGGAGCCCGTGCACGTGTACGTGTTGCCCGAGAAGACGGCCGATCGCTCGAAGCTCCGATATCCCGCGCCTCCGCCGGGGACCTCGTTCTTCTTGCCCGCGGCGAGCTTGCCGGCGAAGACGCCCCGCGACGAGCTGCTCGACGATTTCCACGACGCGCTCGCGCTCGGCGTCGCCGACTATTATCGCAAGACGGGCGCGTTCCGTCGTATTGGCCTCGCGCTCTCGGGCGGGCGTGACTCGCTGCTCACCCTGCTCGTCGCGCATCGCGCCGCGGAGCTGCTCCACCCCGAGCTCGAGGGCGCGGCCCTGCGCGAGAAGGCGGGCTCGATGATCAGCGCGTTTTACATGCCGTCACGATACTCGAGCGACGCCACGCAGAACGCGGCCGCGCGGATCTGCGCCGACCTCGGCGTCTCGTTCATGGTCGTGCCGATCGAGGACGCGTTCGTGCGCGAGCTCGACGCCACGCGCACGCTGCTCGGTCCGGACGGGCCCGAGCCGACCGAGCTCACGAAGCAGAACGTGCAGGCGCGTATTCGTGGCCAGCGCATGTGGAACTGGTCGAACACGAGCGGCGCGCTCTTCTTGCAGACCGGCAACATGAGCGAAAAGGCGCTCGGCTACACGACCGTCGGCGGGGACCTGGAGGGCGCCTTCAGCGTGATCGCGAACCTGCCGAAGACCGTGGTCATCGCGCTGCTCGAGCGGCTGGAGAAGCGGTTCGGCCATCCGGGCATCCGCGCCACGCTGGACACCACGGCGGGCCCCGAGCTCGCGGCGAACCAATCGGGCGAGGCCGAGCTCATGCCCTTCGAGGTGCTCGACGCTTGCCTCTACCTCTACGGCGCGGAGAAGCTCGCGCCGAACGAGGTGGCGCGCGCCTTGACGAGCGTCTTCCCCGAGCGGGATCCGGCGGCGCTCGCCGCGTGGGCGGACAAGTTCGCGCGCCTGTTCACGCAATCGATCTTCAAGTGGGTGCAATCGCCGCTGGCGATCCACCTCGGCTCGCTCGACCTCGATCGCGAGCGCGCGCTCCAGCTCCCGGTGGTGCAGCGGACGGAGTGGAAGGGCGAGTGATCCCGGCCGGGATCCTCATTTCGTCATCGTCTTCGTGAAGACCACGGCGCCGTTTCGGTCGATGAACTCGAACGTGAGCTTCGGCCCGTCGAACTCCAGGTACGCGAAGCCTTCGACCCTGTCGGTGAAGTAGAGCTGCTTCTCGTCCGTGGGGACGAACTCGAAGGTGTCTCGCGTCTTCGCGCCCGCGCCGCTGATCACGAAATGCGTGTCCGGGCAGTCGCCGTCGCGGCCCTTGTCGATGAACTCCAGGTCGTGGTCGTGCCCGGCCATGAACATGTCCGCGCCGCAATAGATGGCCTTCTGGAACGAGAACAGCCCCGCGATGCCGAGCAGGTTGTTGTCCCAGTAATGCTCGCCCGAGGTGAACCGCGGGTGGTGGCCGAAGACGATCTTCCACGTCGCCGTGGACGCGGAGACCTTCGCGCTCATCTCGTTCTTCTGGGACCCGTTCAGGAAATCGACCGTGTCGATCCCGAAGAGGTGCACGTGGCCGATCTTCACGTCGTAATAGGCCGAGGGCATGCGCCATTTGTCGCTCGGCCGCATCCCGGGGCCGCTCCCGAGCGGCAGGGACGAGTAGTCGATCTGCGCTTGTTTGTTCCCGCTCGACGTGGGGCCGTGATCATGGTTGCCGAGCACCGCGTAGAAAGGCAAACCATCGAGGTTCGGCCGATCGTACGGCGCCTCGAACTTCTCGCCCCACTGCGGGTCGTCCACGCTCTGCACGCCGTGGTCGTAGAAGTTGTCGCCGTTCACGAGCACCGCGTCGCAGCCGCCCACCTCCTGGCATTTCTCGCTCATTCGATCGGCGACCGCGTGCTGGGCCTCGTTGCCCTCGCCGGTGTCGCCGATCGCGAGCAGCTTGACCACCTTCGCCGCGCTGCCGCCGCCCGCGCCGGTGCCCGAGCTCGACGTCGACGCTCCGCCCGCGCCGCCGGAGCCCCCCGCGGCCCCCGCGCCGCCGCTGCCATTTCCCGCGCCGCCGCCGCCCGAGGCCCCTGCGCCGGTCGTGGCGGTGCCGCCCGCGAGCGAAGACGTGGTGGTGGTGTTCGTGGACTCCCCCGAGCCGCAGCTCGTGATCACGAGCGGGCCAAAAGAGGACACGACGAGAGACGAGACCAGGAGGCGGCGCTTGCCCCAAAAAGAACGTCCGAGGTCAGCCATGGAGGCAATCTACACAATTCATGCGCCGGTGTCGTTATGATAGGCTCCGCCCCTCGGCCCTCATGAGCACCGAGCCCCTCGTCGTCCCGAGCCCCTCCATCGAACAGCGCCGCCCACGGCTCGGGGGAGGGCTCATGCGCGCGGGGTTCATCGCCTTCGTCGGCTTCCCCGGGCTCATCTTGATGTTCATGTCGATCGTGGGGCCCGACCGCGTCGATGCCTCGCCCGTCCTCTCCGCGCTCCTCTTCCTCGCCGCGTTTCTCGGCTTGCTCGTCGCCCCGTGCATGGTGATCATCGGCGCCGTTCTCACGTCGGTGTCCTTTCCGCGGCCGAGCTCCGGCTTTTTACGCGCCGAGGACGGGGGCCTCGTGATCGTCCGCGGCGGAAGGGAGCGGCGCCTCGCGCGCGCCGATATCGAGGGCGGGCTCGTGCTCCCGGGCGCGCTGCTCGACGCAGAGCGCCCGCGGGTCGCGTTTCATCTTCGCAGAGGCGGCGTGCTCACGGCCGAGGTCCCCGACGGCATGACGTCGCATCGGCTCCTCGATCGGCTCGGCATCGACGCGGCGCGGCGGCGCGTGGCCGTCTCGATCGGCTCGCCGTACCGGCCGCTCGCCACGGGCTGCGTGACCCTGCCGATCGTCTGTATCCTCTTCTTGATCCCGGTCGGGTATTGGGTCACCGAGGACCCGAGCGCCGATTGGCCGATCGGGCTCTTCGCCTGGGCCGTCGTGCTCACGATGTTCGTCCTCGTGCAGCTCACGCGGCCGCGCGAGGTCATCGTGGGCAGCGACGGGCTGCGTATTCGCGGCGGCTTCGAGGATCGATGGATCCGATATGCACACGTGCGCTCGGTCGATACGAAGCCACGCGTGCTCTCCCTCGAGATGGCCGAGGAGGGCGAACGAGCTCGGCGGATCGAGGTCGCGACGGGCGAGCCGAGCGTCATCCAGGCCCTGGCCGGCCGCATCCGGATCGCGATTGCGCTCGGGTCGAACGGCGCGGAGGGGCCGCCGGTCGGGGCGGAGCTCGATCCGGCGGGCAAGTCGTTCACGGAATGGAAGGACAAGCTCCAGTCCCTCCTGTTGCGCCCGGAATACCGAAAAACCGCGGTGACGCCGGAGGCGCTCCTCTCCGTGGTCGACGATCCCGATCTGCCGCCGGGGCAGCGGCTCGGGGCGGCGGTGGCGCTCCGGAGCGCGCAGCACCCCGAGGCGCCCGCGCGTATCCGCGTGGCCGCGGAGGCCTGCGCCGACGAGGCGATGCAGCAGGCGCTCGAGGAGGCGGCGGCGGGCGAGCTCGGCGAGCGGGCGTTCCGGCGCGTGCTCGATGGAACGGTCAGTTGATGTCGCGGTTCATGAAAACGAACGTCCCGGCGCCCGCGCGCCGGTAGACGAGCTCGCCGTCGTCCGTCACCTCGAGCTTCGCGAGGTCCTCGCGCACGAGGCCGTCGAGCACGCGCTCGGCCTCGTGTGCGTTCGGCAGGCAGAGCTTCACGGCGACCTCGCGGGCCGTCAGGCCGTCGCCGCGCAGGGCGTCGAGCAGCGCCGCCCGGCTCACGGCGTCCACGCGCCGCGCGGACTCGGCCTCTTCGATCAGGCCGAGCCCGCGCCACACGAGGCCGACCCCCACCACGAGCGGGACCAGGCCATACAGGACAAACCCGAGCGCGACCGCCAGGATCGACGGAGAACGCAGGGCGGAGAGCCAACCGACCGCCCCGAACGCGCTCGCCAGCGCGCCCACGGTGACGAGGGTATTCCCGACGAGGCTAAAGCGTCCGCTCCGGCTCGTTCCCGTGCTCCGAGTAGCCATGGTCCCCACGACGAGCGCGGCAGGGCAACGGTCACGCCATTCGAGGCGAGCAGGCCCCGCGGGAGCCGGCGCTGCCCGCGCGGGAACCTGGAAAGTGCCGATAGAGAGGTTTCGTGTCCGGGGTTGTTCCGCGGGACGGGTGAACCTGGAAAGGCCGGGCGAGGTTACTTTCTGGAAGAGGCGACGTCCGGCGCGCCGCGCCGCGGCGACGGGGCGGCGGGGGCGGCGAGGGTGCTCGCCGCGGACATTTCCGATCGTGGTGACGAAGGGGCCCGGAACCGGGCTCGTTTTGTGGTCGGTCCAGGTGATCCGGGCTTGACGTGAAGGCCGCTCGGCTGCTCCGATCCGCGGCCGGAGGGCAACGGCATGCGTGACGGGTTCTTTTCTTCGGGTCTCTCGAGGGTCGTTTGCGCGACGGCGCTGTCCGGCGCGTTGATCGCGGCTTGCTCGGCATCGGGCGGGAGCACGGATTTCGGCGATACGAATGGCGCCGGCGCGGGGAGACCCGGCGGCAATGGCGGCAACGGCGGCGACGCGGGCGGCTTCATCCCGGCCGGCGCCGGAGGGAGCATGGCCGGCCAGGGCGGCAACGATAGCTGCGCGGCCACGAAGAACAAGGCCGAGCAGGTGCCGCTCGACATGTACATCATGTTCGATCAGTCCTCCTCGATGCAGGACAACGCGAAGTGGACCTCGACGACGGCGGCCCTCAAGGCGTTCGTCCAGCAGCCCGCCGCCGCGGGGATCGGCGTCGGTATCCAGTATTTCCCGCAGAGCACCGGCGTCGTATGCCCCAACCTCGGGTTTTGCGCGACGGACGCCGATTGCGGGCCCGCCGCGTGTGGCCCGTGCGCGGCGCCCCTCCCCGGCTTCCCCGGCGTCTGCAACGGGATCAGCGGCGATTCGTGCAAACCCGAGGATTACGCGAAGCCCGACGTGCCGATCGCCCCGCTGCCGGCGGTCGGGACGACGATCATCAACTCGATCAACTCCCATTCCCCATCCGGGAACAGCACGCCGACCGGGCCGGCGCTCCAGGGCGCGGTCGATTATGCCAAGCAATGGGCGATCTCGAACCCCACGCACACGACCGTCGTCGTGCTCGCGACGGACGGGGAGCCGACCGGCTGCTCGGGCAGCACCTCCTCCGTCGACGTCGCGGCGGCTGCATTCGGCGGCGTCCCCAGCATCAAGACCTTCGTCATCGGCGTCGGGAACATCGCGAGCCTGAACAGCGTCGCCGCGTCCGGCGGGACGGGGTCCGCGATCATCGTCGACGGGAGCCAGAATGCGACCGAGCAGTTCCTCCAGGCGATGAACGAGATTCGTGGCGCCGCGCTCTCGTGCTCGTACCTCATCCCGCAGCCGCCGCCGGGTGACGACATCGATTACAACGCGATCAACGTCGAATACACGCCGGAGTCGGGCATCTCGGTCATCGTCCCGCAGGTGCCCACCGCGGCCGACTGCCCCGCGGCCGGCCTCGCCTGGCATTACGACGTCCCCGGCGCGCCGAAGCAGATCATCCTCTGCGACGCGTCGTGCTCGCAGGTGAAGGCGGACACGAAGGCCGAGATCGACGTCCTCGTCGGCTGCGCGACCATCGTGAAGTGAAGTGACGTGAAGTGAATCGACGGCGCGCCGCCCCGCAGGAGAGCTCTCCTGCGGGGCGCGCGTGGCGCAGGACCGCGCTCAGGTGGGCTGCTTGCAGCCGGTCCCGGCGCTGTCGCCCTGGTTGTTGTCCTCTTTGCACTCGTTGTTGCCGCCCGAGGCGCCCTTCGTGCAGGTGTAGCCCTCGTTGTCGACGCACGCGCGCACGTCGACGGGCTGCGGATCGTACGGGGCGCCCGCCCATTCGCAGGTGACGGTCTGGCACTTGCCCGGGGCGAGCGGCTTCGTCGTCGCGGTCGCCCCGTTCACGCACGTGACGGGCAATTGTGTCGTGTTGTCGAAGTACGTCACCGGGATCCCCGCGCCCACGACGACCGCGCCGTCATTACACACGGTCGCGGCGAGCCCGAGCCCGGTCGGGCAATATCCCTTGTCGAGGGCGAGCGTCAGCGTGAGGTCGGGCGCGGCGAAGACGTCGAAATCGGGCAGGTTCTGCCGGAAATTGTTCATCTTCCCGGCGGGCGTCGCCTTCGTCGGCTCGAGCCAGTTCGGCGGCTCGTTCACCGGGATCGCCCCGTTCTCGAGCACGTTCGTCACGTGATAGGCGTGCTGGTTCCAGATGCGCCGCGTCGGCACCCAGGAGTCGTTCGCGTCGCCCCAGATCCGGATGCCCTGGGTCGTGCTGCCGCCGTGCGCGTTCTCGATGAACACGATCTCCGCATTGCCGTCGTTGTCCACGTCGGCCACGATCGGCATCTCCAGGCGTGTATGCGAGCGGTTCGTCTTCTGCAGGAGGATCGCGCCGTCCGTGCCGCTCATCACCCGGAAGTTCTGCTCGTCGTTGTAGACGACCTCGGCGCGGCCGTCGCCGTCGAAGTCGAACACCGACGAGCCCGTCACGCGCGACGAGCAATCCTGGTTCGCCACCTTCCATCGAATGCCCGGGTCCGAGCATTGCGCGGGCAGCGGGGTCGCCAAACATTCGAGGTCGGCCACGATGTAATAGTTCGCCGCCGCGACGCCGATCTCGGCCTGCCCATCGCCGTCGAAATCGGCCACCGTGGGGGGGCCGCCCTCGTTCAGCGCGCAGCCGCCCTTCGGGATCGTCACGATCCCCGGCGCGCCGTTCACGTCGAGCTCCGTCCCGTCGTGGTTCAGGAGGTAAATCTTGCCCGCCCGCACCACGACGATCTCGCCGAAATCATCCCCGTCGAAGTTGCCCGTCGCCGTGTAGCCGTCGCACGTGTAGCCGTTCGGCGCCGCGCAGTTCGCAGCATTCGCGGCCTCCGGGAACGTGTAGGTCCACATCACCTCGCCGGTGATCGAGTACATCGTATTGCCGGCGAGCACGTTCATCGTCCCGTCGAGGTCCGGGTCGCCGACGGCGCTCACCGGCCCCATGAACGCGTTGATCCCCGTGCCCGCGGCGCCTTGCCATTTCAGCGTGCCGTCCGCGCCGTTCAGGACCACGCGGCCCTGGATGATCTCCGGCTTGCCGTCGTGATCGAGGTCCGCGATCGACGGCGTCGTGCCCGCGAGGTGGTCGCGCGACGCCTTCCCGGGGTGCGCGGGCTGGTACCATTTCACCTTCCCCGTCCGATCGAACGCGATCGTCCCGCCGTTGTTCGTCGTCGCCACGAGCTCCACCGACCCGTCCCCGTCGATGTCGCCCGCCGCGAGCCCGCCCGAGTTGTCGAGCCAGACGCCGCTCGCCCCGATGTCCGCCTGGATCTCCGTCCCGCCGACCGCAAAATGTTCGGTCATCGTGCCGTCGGGGTTGCACGCGCCCGAGAGGACCCGGAGCGCGCCCTGCGTATTGCAGCAGCCGTCCTCCTGCAATCGATACGCGACGAACGCGATGTCCGGGATGTCGTCGGTCGTGACCAGCCCGTCGCCGTCGTCGTCCGTCAGGTTCACGACGACCGGCGTCATCACGACGTCGTCGCGGGCCGTGTAAGGTCCATTCGGCGACCCGTTCCAGGCGCACTCGAGCTCCGGGCTGAAGACGCCGGCCTGCGGCACGAAGACACACGCCTCGTTGCCGCCGCCCGCGCCGCCGTCGCCGCCGTCACCGCCGTCGCCGCCCGCGCCGCCGCTCCCGCTCGACGACGGGCCGACGAAGATGTCGCCGCCCTCGCCGCCCATTCCTCCGAGCCCGCCGGACGCGCCGGTGCCGGCGCCGGCGCCTCCCGTCGTATTCGTGTCCGAGGAGCAGCCCTGGGAGAGGGCGGCCGCCGAAGAGAGGATCGCGAGGAGGAAGAAAGTGCGGTGGATCGTGCGCATCCCCGCACGTTATCCCAGGCGCGGTTGGCTGAGAAGTCAGGAACGGTAACGCGCGTCGTAGAGGAACGCGCGTTTCGTCACGGCCTCCTTGCCGTCGGGATTCTTCACGACGACGTCGACCATCTCGCCATTTTTGCCCGGGGGCGTCTTGACCTCGAGCGTCGTCGCCGAGACGAATTTGACGCGTTGCGCAGGCTTGCCGCCGAAGAGCACGGTCGAGTCGGCGATGAAGTTCTTGCCTTCGATGCTGACCTCGGTGCCCCCCTCGACCGAGCCTTTGTTCGGCGCGACGGATTCGATCCCGGGGGCGGGCGAGGGGTCGTACCGGAAGGCATTTTTCACGACGGTCGTGCCCGCGTCTCCGCGGCCGACCTCGACGTCGACGAACCCGGACGCGCGGGACGGCGGCGCCACGAGCTCGATCAGCGTCGCCGAGCGGACGACGGCCTTCTTCGGCGCCTGGCCGCCGATCCGCACGAACACGTGCTCGTCGAAATGGTCGCCTTCGACGACGAGGCGCGTCCCTCCGACCATCGGGCCATTGCGCGGGCTGACGCTGTCGACGCGCGGCGCCGGCCGCGACTCGTAGGTGAACGCCTCCTCGCGGCGCACGACCACGCCGTGCCGATCGACGAGCTCGATCGCGACGAGGCCCGGCTGCGCCCGCTGCGGCAGCTCCACCTCGATCTCGTGGCGCGACTTCGTCCGCGCGACGGCGCGCACCTCGCCGATCCGCACGATCGTATCCGCCTCGAAATTGTCACCCGCGAGGCGGATCGTCTGCCCGCCCGCGCAGTATCCGCGGTCGGGGCGCACCTCGACGAGCAGCGGCGGCGTGGGCTCGGCCTCGTAGGTGAATGCGCCTTCGAGCTTCGCGATTTGCCCGTCGGGGTTCTCGATTTCGAGGTCCACGGCGCCGGGGCCGCTCGCGCGCGGGGTCACGAGCTCCAGCGACTCGGCCGAGCGGAACGTGAAGCTCGCCTGTCTGCCGCCGAGGCGCGCCACGCATTGGGGATGGAAGTCGACGCCCGTCACGGTGATCCGCTTCGAGCCGCCGACGAGGCCCGTGTTCGGCGAGACCTCGCGCACGTGGGGCGTCGCGAGCCGATACGTGAAGAGTTCGGCGGCGAGGGCGGAGAGGCCGTCGGGGTTCGTCACGCGCAGCTCGCCGTGGAAGAGCTGCTCCTGCGGCGGCGTGACGAAGCGGATACGCGTCGGGCTCTCGAAGACGACCTCCGGCGCGCGGTTGCCGAAGAACGTGACGCGGCAGCCCTCCTCGAAATCGCGCCCCTCCACCACGACCTCGATGCCGCCGCGCGGCGAGCCCTCCTGCGGCGAGAAGCGCTCGATCGAGGGGCCTTCGGCGTAGAGCATCGAGACGGCCGCGCGCTGCCCGTCGGGGTTCTCGACGGCGATCTCGGCCTGCCCCGGCGCGTGGGCGGGCGCCTCGATCTCCAGCGTGAAATCGTCGATTCGTTTCGGCTTCGTGCAATCGTCGCCGTCGACGAGCACGCGGCAGCCCTCGGCGAAGTTCGCGCCGTAGAGCGAGACCTTCACGCCGCCCTCGGCCGAGACCTTCGCCGGCCGCACCGCCGTGAGGATCGGCCCCGGCGCGCCCATCATCGGCGGGGGCGGAGGTGGATCGGTCCCGCGCTCCTTCTTTTCGGGCTTTTCGGGCGCGGGCTCTTCCTTCGCGCTTTCGTCGCGCTCCTTCTCCAGATCGAGCGCCGAATGCATCTCGAGCCGCACGGGTGGCTTGTCGACGATGGCGGGTGGCGCGACGCTCGCGGGTTTGTCGATGACGGCCGGCGGCTCCGGCGGCAGCGGCGCGGGCGCCGGCGGCGGCGGGGGCGCGACGAGCGCGGGTGGCGCGACGCTCGCGGGCGGCGCCACGCTGACCGGCTTGGCGCGTGGCTCCCAGAGCTCCACGTCGCGCCCGTCCGGGTCCTTGAGCGAAGCGAACAGGCCCGAGGGCCTCTCGAGGATGGGGCCCACGTCGATGCCGTCCTCGCGCAGGCTCATCGCGGCGGCCTCCAGGTTCGGCACGCGCAGCGAGAGCGCGCACTCCCTTCGGCTTCGCGGGAGCGGCTCGAGCGCGAGGTCGACGACGAGCGAGGTCCCGCCCGTGCTGACCGACTCGTAGCGCCGCGTCCCCTCCACGCGATCGAACGAGAGCCCCGCGGCGCGTGTATAAAAAGCGCTCACGGCTTCGGGGTTCCCTGCGTAGAGGACGATCTTGCCGAGACCGAACGTTGCCATCATCACACCCGAAAAGCCCTTTCGCTGCGCATGGTAACAGAGCTCGGGGGAGGTGGGAGGCTCTTCCCTTGACGGCGCGCGCGGAGGCTGGCTTTCTGCTGTGCATGGCCTCGCAGGTCTCGTATTTCCCGACGCTCGAAGCTGCCCGCACATGGCTGCCGTTGCCTCCGGGGGAGCCGACCGCGGCGGAGCGGCTCGTGATGCTGGTGGTTCACGCGGCGCTGATCCGCCGCACGAGCTGGGTGGAGGACGTGGAGAGCGCGCCTGCGACGCTCTCGCGTGGCGAGCCGCCGCCGCCGGACGACCTCGAGGTGCACCATCACGTGCGTATCGACGCGAACCTCGGGGGCGGCGCGTGCGCGGCGTGCACGGCGAGCCCGGGCAAGCGGCGCTGCCGGGTCTGCGGCGGGGCGGGCGTGCTCTTCGGGGGGGGCACGCGTTGCTCGTGCGACGAGGGCTTCATCAAGTGCCCGACGTGTGGCGGCACGACGCAGGCGAACCGGGTGCGGCTCCGTTATTACACGGACACGCCGGCCTTCCTGAACGAGGCCTACATGCCGACGCACATCACGGCGGTGCCGTCGTTGTTCGGCCTCGAGAGCCGCATGGAGCAGGACATCCAGTTCCAGCACGCGCTTCCGGAGGAGCTCCGTTGCCACGACCTCACGGGCCGCGTCGCCGGCTCGGCGTATCGCGGCGGCGAGCGCAAGGTGCGCCCCGAATTCCACGGCCACGATTTCGGAGACGCGATCGACAAGGCGCTCGCGGGTCTCGCGGGCATCGGCGCCGGGTCGACCGTGGTGCGGCACGTGATCCGGGCGTACGCGTGGCCGTTCTTGCGATTGCGGTGGGGAATGGAGGATGACGTGGTGGTGTATGTGAATCGGGCGGGGGAGATGAAGTTCCACGGCGACCATGGATCGTGGTAGCCGGCGCTCTGCGGCTCTCCCCGCTCGTCCGCCGGCACCCCCTCCCGGACCGGGCGCGCCGGCCCCAGGGACCCTGCATGGCACGGGCATTCGTCTACCACGTCGCGCCGGACCCCGACGGCTGGGGCTGGGTCGTCGCCGCTGAGGGCTATCACGTGCACTCGCTGCCTTATGGCACGAGCGAGGAGGCCATCGAGGTCGCGGAGGGGCTCGCGCGGAAGCACCCAGGCAGCACGATCGTCGTCGACCTGCAGCCGACCACGCTCAGCGCGGCGGAGATCGAGTACCAGGTCGCGGCGTGAGGGGCGCGCGTTCGTTTCCTTCGCCCTCGGCGCGGGGCGACCCTCGCGGGCACGAAGGCGCGCTTCCCTCGCCGCGGGGTGACCCCCAGAAGCAACGAGGACACGCGCCCCTCGCCCCGCGGCCACCCCGAGGAGCAACGTCGACGCTTGCCCCTCGGCGCGGGGCGACCCCTTCGCGTCACGATAGCGCTTGCCCCTCGCCGCGGGGCGACCCCGAGGAGCAACCTCGACGCTTGCCCCTCGCCGCGGGGCGACCCCCTCGGATCACGTCCTCCTGTGCCCGTCGCCGCGGGGCGACCCTTTCGCGTCGCTCCGGCGTCGAACTCCTGCTCTGCCCCGAATGAAAACTTCCCGTCGCCGTTCAACGGGAACCTGCCGACGCGACGTGCTCGGCAGGGGCTGCCGAAAACCAACCACACCGGGCCATGGGCCCAGGGAAGAGACCATGCGCAAGTATCGCGACAATGCCGCGTCGATCGTTCGTGTCGAGTATGGCGTCGACCTCATCGCCGGCCTCGCGTTGTTCCCCGAGACGGCCCCCGCCGCCGCCGAAATGCAGACGGTCAACGACGCCCTCGGGGCTCAGTACGAAAAGCGCCGCGCGCTCCGCGTTCCGGTCATCAAGACCCGCGCCGCGCTCCGCTTCGCCGAATACAGCGTCGAGCGCGTCATCCGCTCCGCGCTCCGCGCCGCCGAGATCGAGGACGGCGGCAGGCGCGGCCGGATCTGCGCGAGTGTCTTTCCGAAGGGCGTGAAGCCCATCCTCCGCCCCGTCGGCAAACGCCAGGTCAAGCCGTTGAAGGACCTCGTCGAGCGGCTTCAGCACTCGAAGGTCGCCGGCATCGAGGCCTATCGGGCCGCGTGGCTCCTCAAGCTCTCGGACGCGCTCGTGAGCTTCGAGGCGGCCGTCGCCGCGCACCTCTCCGCGCTCTCCGCGCAAGACGAGGCCTTCAAGGTCGAGCTCGCGCTCCGCGACGCGCACCACGACACGGTCGAGCGGATCATGGGCCAGGTCCGCACGGCGTTCCCGCGCGACCGCGCCATTCAGAACGCCATCTTCCCCGTCGTCGACGAGGCCGAGGCCTCCACCACGAGCGACGACGACACGCCGGAAGAGCCGATCCCCTCGCACCCGCTCCCGCCCGTCGAAGCTTGATCCCCGCCTGAGCTCGTTCGTCCCGCCCGCCTGACGTTTCTCCCCGCGCCGGTGTCGAGCCTCGAAGGCGTGGCTCGACACCGGCACCCCGGATCGATACAGTTCGCCCATGAGCTTCGTCGCTCACGACGCCGACCGCGCGTCCCCTCGGCGCATGACGCTCGAGGAGTGGGCCGCGCTGCCCGAGGACGAGCCGGGGGAGCTCGTCGATGGCGAGCTCGTCGAGGAAGAGATGGCCGGGTACGTCCACGAGGTCGTCGTCGTTTGGCTCGCGCACCTGCTTCGATCCTGGGCCCTCGCGCATGGCGCGCGGGTCGCCGGGTCCGCGGGCAAGTTCGTGGTGTCGGCCACGCGGGGGCGCATGCCGGACCTCACCGTGTACCTCGCCGGCGCCAGGCGCCCGCCCGCCGAAGGCCCGATCCGCGTGCCCCCGAGCATCGCGGTCGAGGTCGTCTCCGCGACGCCCAGGGACGCCCGGCGCGACCGCGTGGAGAAATTGAAAGAGTACGCGGCCTTCGGGGTGAAGTGGTACTGGATCGTCGATCCGGCATTACAGTCGTTCGAGGTCCTCGAGCTCGGGCCCGAGAACGAGTATATCCACAAGGTCACGTCGACGGACGGACGGATCGAATCCGTCCCGGGGTGCGCCGGGCTCGTGATCGATATCGATGCCCTGTGGGCCGAGGTCGCCGCGGTGCGGGCCGAGGGCGAGGCGCAAGGCTGAGCCGGACGGACGGGGCCGTCCCTGACGCATACCCCCGCCCGCTCGTCCGCCCATAACCCGCTGAATACTTCCACGCCCGGGCAGAAGTACGTAGCATCGGCCCCTACCGATGCGCGCGCCAAAAACTCTCCTCGCTGCTCTGCTCCTCTCGCTCGCGGGCTGCTCGCCCTCCCTCGTGCCACCGCGCCAGGGGCTCGCCATGCGGAACGTCTCGTTTCCGCTGCACGACTTGAAGTTCCCCTCGGGGCTCCGGGTCCTCCTCGAGGAGGATCACCGCATGCCGCTCGTCGGCACGTTCCTCGTCGTCGGGGCGGGGTCGTCGAGTGATCCGCCGGGCAAGGAGGGGCTCGCGCATTTCATCGAGCACCTGACCTTCCGATCGAGGCCGTTCGGCAAGTCGAGCATGAAGCGCCTCCTCGAGCGGGCCGGGGTCGGGCAATGGAATGCGTATACCGGCTTCGATGACACCGTGTATTTCGAGATCGGTCCCGCCGCCTCGCTCGGGGAGATGCTCGGGCTCGAAGGCGCGCGGATGCTCGCGCCGGTCTCGAAGATCACGCCGGAGACGCTCGCGGTCGAGCTCGACGTCGTGCGCAACGAGCTGCGCCAGCGCAATGAAACGGGCTTCATCGGTGAGGTCTTCGGCGCCATGCAGGCGGCGCTGTTTCCCCCCGGGCACCCGTATGCGCGGCCCGTCATCGGCACGCGCGAGAGCCTCGGCAGCATCCAGACCGAGGACATCGCCGCCTTCCTGCAGAAGCAGTACCGGCCCGACAACATGACGCTCGTCATCGTCGGCGACGTCGACCCGGCGCAGGCCGGCGCGCTCGTCGAGAAGAGCTTGCCGAAGGCGCTGCTCGAGGCGCCGGCGCCCGTGAAGATCGGACCTCGATTGCCCGCGGTCGCGCCCGAGCCGCCGCCTCCGCCGCCGCAAGGACCGCTGACGCGCAAGGAGGCGAACGTGACGACGCCCGAGCTCTGGATCGGCTGGTCCTTGCCGCGCAGCTTCGATACCTCCGCCTATGTGGCCGGGTTCGTCGAGGCCATGGCCGAGGCGCGGCTCGACGCGGCGGAGCGGGAGGATGGGGACATCATGGGCATCTCCACCCGCCTCATCGAGGGCACGCAGGCGTCCATGCTCCTCTGCCGGGTCGTCCTGAAGAATGGCGGGCACCCGGAGCGCAGCAAGGAGCACGTGCTGAACCAGCTCCATCGATTGTGGGGAGGCGTCGAGGGCGGCGCGGCCGGGGTCCTGCTCGACGCGGACAGGTTCGCCGCGAGCAAGCGCAGGGCCGTGGTGCAGATGGTGCTCCAGGCCGAGCACATCGGCGCGCGTGGGCTCGCGCGGGCCGAGATCGGTCACTTCTCCGGCGATCCGGCGATCTATACCCGAGCGCTCGCCAATGTCGCCGCGCTCGAGCCGCAGCGCTTGACCGACTATGCGCGCCGGTATCTCACCCGCGAGCGGGCCCGCGCCGTGCTGTTCGCGCCCCCCGCGAGCGGCGCGAAGCCCGTGGAGGCGACGCCGATCTCCGCGCCCGTCTTCGACGAGGAGGACCGCGTGCCCATGCGCGTCGACGAGCAGCGGCTCGTCGGAATGGCGCCGACGCCGGGCGTCTCCGCGTACTCGAATTTCACCCTCCCGAATGGCATGGAGGTCTTCCTCGGCCGGCGGGAGGGCCTGCCCCTCGTGACCGTCGCCATCGGCTTTCGTGGAGGGTTGCAGGGGACGGCCGATATCGCCGGCGCCCGCGTCGGCATGATGCTGGCCCAGCCCCGCGATAGGTGGCATGGCGATCCTGCCGCCTTCGGCGGCCGATGGTCCCTGTCGCACGCGCAGGATCGGTCTTCGTACCGGATCACGGGCGCGGCGGGGAACGTGGGGATCATGATCGGCATCCTGGGCGAGCGGGTGCGCTCGATGGAAATCGATCGGGGCAGGTGGGCGGAGTTCGAGCGGACGCAGGTCCCCTTCTTGCGCCTGGTCGACCGGAAGCCCGAGGTGATCGGCGAGAGGAGCCTGCTCCAAGCGCTCTTCCAGGGCCATGTGTACGGGCGGACCGCGACGGCCGAGGACGTGGCCGGCTCGGGCGTGAGCGCGGGGCAGGCGTGGATCGACGCCACGCACGCGCCGAAAAACGCGACGCTCGTGGTCGTCGGCGAGATCGACCCCGTGGCGGTCGAGAAGATCGTGCGGGACCAGTTCGAGGGCTGGGAGAGCAAGGCCGCCGTGGAGGAAATGGAGCACCTCGATCCGGGCCGCGTTCGGCAGGAGCCACGATTCTTGACCGCGCACCGGCCCGGCGCGACGCAGGCGGACGTGCATTTCGCGTGTCTCTTGCCCCCCGCGCCGGACAAGGCCACGGACGTACGTCACGACGTGGGGGCGCGTATCGTCGGTATTCAGCTCGAGAAGGCGCTCCGGCAGCGGCTCGGCGCCACGTACGGCGTGGACGCGGGCTCGTTCGTCATGCGCGGAGGTGTGTCGCGCCTGGAGATCCGGAGCGCGGTCGAGAATGCCAAGCTCGCCGAGGTGATCGGGGAGCTCTCGGGGACGCTCGCGCGGCTCGCGGAGACGCCCGTCTCGAGCCACGAGCTCGCCGAAGCGAAGCTCGCGGAGGGGAGAGAGGAATCGACGCGGTACATGACGCACGGGGCGATCGTGTCGGCGCTCGTCGCGTCGCGGAGCGCCGGATTCAGCCCGCGCGACATCGACGAGCATCCGAAGTACATCGCCCGGGTGACGGCGGAGGCCGTGAAGGAGGATTTCGGGAGCTGCTTCGCCGGCCGGCCGACGATCCTCATCGTGGGCGACGAGCCCACGGTGAAGGCCGCGATCGCCGCGAGCAAGAAGCCGAAGGCCGAGGCGCCGAAGGAGAGCGAGCAGGCCGCGGCGGCTCCGTGAATCATCCGCCCCAGGTCTCGCCCCCGCCGATGCTGCATTCCTGCATCGCGTCCTCCTCCCCGAAGCCGAGCTCCTCGAGGAGCTGCGCGCAGCTACAGCCGTCGGTGTCGACGATCGTGTGAGACCGCCGCCGCCCGAAAATGGGCGGCGAGGTCGTATCGGCGTCGCCGTCGCCGCCCCCGGTGGACCAGCGATTCACGCCGAGCGTGGGGTTTGGCTCGGTCGGCTCGGTGTCGGGGCACGCGTCCTCGTCGTCGCATACGCCGTCGCCGTCGCCGTCCTCGCAGCAGATGCCGAAGGCGCCCGCGTGTACGGTGGGGTCTGTGTCGTCGCAATCGTCGCACGAGGTCGCGCCGTCGCCGTCGCCGTCGACGAGGCCGCAGGGGAGCGTGCCGCTGCAATCGTCGCCGACGCACCCGTTCAGGTTGGCGAGGAAGACGCCGCTGTCGAGGACGTGGTCGCCCGCGTCGCAGATGACGATCTCGAGCACGTTGTCCACGGACGCGCCGAGGAGCGGGGCGCGCGTGGTCAGGAGGCTCGTCGAGCCGTCGTATTCACACTGGGTCTCGGGCGCGACGATCACGGCCTCCGAGGAGAAAAACGGGCCGTTCACCGTGATGGGGTTGCCGGCGTCGTCGAACACGACCTGCGCGCCGTTGAGGTACACGGCATAGACGTCGTTGTACGTCGAGCCGACGTACTCCTGGTACTCCTCGGAGCCGAAGATCGATTGGAACGAGATGCCGTCGAAGCCGGGCGCGAGGTCGAACGTGATCGTGAGCTTGGTGGCGTCGTGGCTCTGGAAGCCGGGGATCAGCGCGTCGCAGAGCGGATCGCCGGGCAGGGCGTTGTCCGCGCCCGCGGCGCCGCTGTCGCTCGGCGGAAGCGCGATATGCGCCTGGCCCGTCGTCAGCAGGGCGCCGTCCGCGATGCCGAGCGGGCCCTCCGTGTACGTCGCCGCCGCGTGCAACGAGCCGCTGTAGATCGCGGACGTGATCGTGATCGCCTGTCCGCCGGCGTGTATCCGGCTCGCGAGGATGTCTGCGTCGCCGGTCGTCCCGAGGGTGAGCGCGGCCGACGCGCTCGCGCCGTAGACCAAGGCGGACATCGCGGCGGGTAGAACGAGGAGGTGTCTCATGTCGCCGCAATCCGATGCCGCGATAACTTCCCGGGTGCTGGAACGGCGGGAGATTTTTCCGGATGCGGCGCGAGTGTCCGCGGCCGATCCCTTGCCGACGGGACGTCCCGCCCCACGCGGGGCTTTACGTCGGCCCCCGCTCGCCGCTACCCTCGGCCGCGATGGTCGACCCGATCCGCCTCGAGGCCGCTTCCAATCGCTTTCGCGCCTTCTTCGACGAGCTGCATCACATCTTCCTCGAGCGCGACGACGTCCTCCTCCAGCTCGCGCTCGCGCTGCTCGCGCGGGAGCATTTGCTCGTCACCGGGCCGCCGGGGACGGCGAAGAGCCAGCTCGCCTCGGCGGTCCTCGGCCGCATCCTCGACGAGGAGACGGGCGAGCCGAGCCTCTACGCGCGGCAGATCGGCGAGAGCACGGTCCAGACCGACCTCATCGGCCCCATCGATTTCAAGACGCTCATGGAGACGGGGCGCACCGAGCATTTCACCGACGAGGGTATGCTCGGCGCGGTCCACGCCTTCCTCGACGAGATCTTCGACGGCCGCGACATGTTGCTGCGCTCCGCGCTGAACGTGCTGCACGAGCGGGAGGTGAAGCAAGGCGGGACGGTGAAGCGAGGGCGCATCGAGTGCGCATTGATGACGACGAACCGGTACATCGCCGACGTGCTCGAGGGCGCGCGCGAGACGCTGCTCGCGTTCGTCGACCGGATCGCGTTCGTCTCCTTCGTGCCCCGGGGCTTCGCCGATCCGAGCCGGCTCGCCCTCGTGCTGCGCCGCCACGTCGGAGGTTCTTCGCGGGCGCTGCTCGAATCGATGCTGAGCGTCCAGGACCTCGATGCATTGCAGCACGCGGCCGACGAGGTGCACGTCTCCGATCCGGTCTGCGACGGGCTCGCCACCCTGCTCGAGCGCTTCGATCGTGAGCTCAACGCCGCCGTGCGCGCCGATCCCGCGTTCGTCCCCACGAGGTACATCTCCACGCGCACGGCCGTGCGCTCGGGCCGCGTCCTGCGGGCGGCCGTGATGGCCGACAAGATCCTGCACAACCCGAAGCGCTCGCTCGAGGTCCTGCCCTCCGATTTCAAATGGCTGCGGCTGCACCTCCTGCTCTCGGGCCCCACGCCCGACCAGACCGAGGCGCTGCTCGGCCGCGAGAGCGACCCGAACGAGCGGAGGCAGATCGAGATCGTGCGCACGGAGCGCTCGATCTTCGAATCGTGCCTCGCCCAGATGCCGCCCATTCACGTCAAGCCCCGGCCGACCGTCGTCGAGAAGAAGGCCGCGCCGGCGGAGGGGGGCAATAAAAAGAAACGCAAGTCGGAGCCGCCCCCGCCCGAGGACAAACCGCGCGGGATGCTCGATCAAGCCGTCGCATCGAGGGACGCGACGCGGCTGCTCTCGGTGATGCGCGAGCTCGGGGCGCAGGCGCGCGCGGGCTCGATCGAGCCGGAGCGGGCAGGGGCGCTCGTGAAGGAGGCGACGACGGCGCTGACGACGCTCGTCGTGCGTCGCGGGATCGACGCGGCCGCGGGCGGCGGGCAGAAGCCGATCGGCGAGGTGGTGAAGGAGCTGTCGCGCCTCGGCGCCGAGGTCGACGACGGCACGGCCGGGACACGCGCCCTCGCGCGCTGGCTCCGCGGCCGGGCGCTCGTGATGGTGGACGAGGCCGCGGGGCACGCGGCGGGCGCCTCGTCGACGGACCTCGTCGCGTCCATCCTCGACGACGGGACGGAGGCGCAAAAGAGGGCGCGCGCGCGGATCGACGCGCTGGAGGCGCTCTACGAGCTGCGGCGGGAGCTGCTCGCCGAGGGCGCGGTGCACGAGACGGGCGAGGAGAAGGCCTGGCAACGCGCGGTCGCCGCGGCCGAGGACGATATCGCGATCCTGCTCGATATCTCGCTCCGGATCGTCGTCACGAGCGCCCTGAAGAGCGCGCCTTCGCGCCGGCTCGCCGAGGTGCTCGCCGCGATCGCGCCCGAGCTCGATCGGCTCGACGTGATGGCGGCGCGGCTCCAGAAGGTGCGCGGCGCGCCCTCGACGCTGAAAGAGAAGGTCACGGGCCCGCGCCTCGGCGCGCTGATCGAGGCGGTGTTCAAGGGCTTCGACGCGCGCGACAGGCCCGCGCTCGTGCGCGAGGTCGAGGGGCTCGTCGCCGTGCTCGTGAAGGCGGGGCTCGCGCGGGCGATCGCGCCCGAGGCGTTCCTCGGCTGGGCGGCCGAGGCGCTGCTGCGGGGGGACGTGGCGCCGCAGGCGCGTGAAGGGAAAAAACACGATTACGACGGGTATCGCAAGCTCCGCGCGGCCGAGCAGCGGGTCTCGTCGGCGTACACGCTCGCCGAGATCGCGCTCGTGGTCGCGTCCGACGCGGTGCGGGAGGCGCCCTCGCCCGCGGAGGCGACCGCGGCGATCGCGTCGGCGACGGCGAAGCTGCCCGAGGCCCTGCGCGGGCGGGTCGTCGCCGGGGATCTCGCGCGGATCGGGCGGGCCCTCGATTACCTGGAGCGATTCTGGCAAGACCTCGAAGGCGCGTCGGGCGGCGCGGAGGCGCGGCTGCGTGAAATCGTGCAATCGCGGTTCTTCGATGTCCTGTGGGACGACTCGGCGCTGACGCGGTTCTCCCTCGAAGCGCGGAACGTCGCCGAGGTGTTTCCGGCGCACGTGGCCGAGATCGACGTGGTGCGGAGGCGCATCGACGCGCTCGACGAGAGGACACGCGTGGCCGTGACCGAGCTCTTCCGCCGTCGCTCGGACGCCGAATGGGAGAAGGCCTTGCGCGCCGGAGACGCATGACGGACGGCGCGCTCTCCCCGATCGGCGAGCGTATCGAGCGGCTGACGGCGCGTCCGCACGACGTGCGCGCGCCGCTCGTGCGATTCGCGCGTCCCTTGCTCCGGGCCCTCGGGTATCGGCCGGCCTTGCGCACGACACGTGTCACGGCGCTGCTCGACGCCCTGCGCGCGCCCGGGGCCGAGAGCGTGCCCGAGGCGCTCGTCGAGGGCGCCACGCGCGAGCTCGAGAGCAATGTGGTCGCGCTCGAGCGCACGCTCGTGGTGCACGGGAGGGTGCCGCTCGCGCACGCCGCGTGGGTGAGGCGCCTCTACGAGGTCACGGTGCGGGCCGAGCGCGCCGCGCGTGACCAGAAAAACGAGGCAGCGCGCCGCATCGCCGCCGCGATCGACCCCGTGCGGATCGCGCCGCCGCTCGCCCTCACGCCCCGCGCGCCGGGAGAGACGGGCGAGAAGGACAAACCCAAGGGCGCGGGGAAAGACGAGCCCGCCGCGGACCCGGCCGAGGCGGCCGACTCCTTCCTGGACAAACCCCTCTCGGCCGAGGAGGAGCGCCTCGTCGAGGTGGAGCTGCTCGCGATCGATCACCTGCTCGACGCGGCGCGGGGCGAGACGGAGTTCCTCGCGCGCAAGCGGCGGCTGCTCGAGGCCGCGCGCAAGCTCTTGCTCGACGCGTCCGCGGCGCTGCCGCTCGGCGAGGAGGGCGTCGAGGTGCGGCGGCGTCACCTGGCCGTGGAGATCGCGCGGATCGATCGGCTCGAAGCCGCGGGGCTCTCGCCGCACCGCGGGCTCTTGCATCAGGCGAAGGACGCGCTCGCGCGGGGCGAGCGGCAGAGGTTACACGCCGCGCTCGTCGCGCTCGACGGCGCTTCCCTCGCGGCCGGCGACGAGGCGCTCGCGACCGCGGCGAGCCGCGCGCGCCAAAGGCTCGGCGAGGGGGAGGGCGAGGACCCCGAAACGGAGATGCTCCGCGGCCTGCGCCGATCGAGCGAGGAGATGTTCGGCGGCGCGGCGATGGCGGCGATCGCGGAGGGGTACGTCGAGGCGCGCAAATCGCAGGCGAGGCCGCCGAAGGGCGAGAGCGCGGAGGACAAGAAGTATCGCCTGCTCGCGTTGCAATGGCTCGCGGCCGAAAACGAGGCGGAGACACACGCGGCGCTCTGCGCGATCGACGGCACGGTCGACGTCGGCGTGCCGCTCGCGCCCGTGCGCGTGACCGAGGTCGAGGCGCGCGTGCGCCTCGTCCGTCACCCGACGCAGGATCTCTTGCTCATGCCCGCGCGGGACGTGCTCGACATCCCGCACGCGATCATCGAGGACCCTCGTACGGTGCTGCTCGCGCTCGCGGAGGGGCGGCTGCTCGCGCGGCGGTACGTCGAGCAGGAGGTCAAGAAGAGGACGCGGACGCGGCTCGTAGGCGAGGCGCGTGTCTACGTGCTCGACGGGTCGAGCTCGATGCTCGAAGACGGCAAGAAGGGCTCGCGCGCGCGGGTGCGGGACGCCATTTTGCTGGCGGAGCTCGGCATGCTGGTGCGCAGGTTCGCCGAGGGAGATCGGTCGATACGCCTCACCCTGCATTATCGATATTTCACGAAGAAGATCGGGCCGATCACGCGGATCGGAGACGGCAAGGCGGCGCTCGCGGCGATGGCCGACGTGGTGGGGACGGTGCGCAAGGGCGGCACGGACATCGAGAATGCGCTGCTGTCGAGCTTCGAGGAGATCCGGAAGGCAAAAGACGAGGATCCGGACCTCGCGCGGGCGCAGGTCGTGCTCGTCACCGACGGCGACGCGGTGGTGCGCGAGGAGGTGATCCAGGCGGCGCGGGAGAAGGTCGGCGACGTGCCGATCGCGGTGAGCGTGGTGGCGCTCGGGGAGGAGAACCCGGCGCTGCGGGCGCTCGTGGCGCGGCAGCGGGCGCGCGGGGAGCGGGCATTTTATCATTTTCTCGACGACGACGCGCTCGTCGAGATCTGCGAGGGAAAGCTGTTCACGGGGCCGAAGATCCACGTGGAGGCGCCGCCCGATGAGAAGACCCTCTCCGTGGAGGCGCGCGCGGCGAGGCTACGCGCGGAGCTCGGCGGGCTCGTCGACGAGCTCGGGGCGCTCGCGGAGAGGCGGAGCGCGGCGGCGCTCGAAGCGCTCGTGGCCCAGGCGGACGCGAGCGCGGAGGCGTCACGCGCGGAGGCGGCGCTCGGGATCCCGGAGGACGCTCGGGCAAAGGGGGAGGGGACGAAGGCGCTGCGCGAGGCGATCGAGAAGGACCGGCGCGCGCTCGAGGGGCGCTTCTTGCGGTGGTTCCCGGCGCCGGCGGCGGAGGGCGGGGAGACGCCTGCGGTTCGGTCGTCCGATGGCGAGGCGGTGATCGTCGTGCTCTCGACGATCGCCGAGGTGGTGGGTGATTTCGGCGGCACCGATCTGTCGCGGCGCGCCGAGGCGATCGATTTGCTGGAGCGGCTCCTGCCCGACGCGATGCTCACGCCGGCGCGGTGGTTCGTGGTGATGCGGGACGAGGCGGGCGCGGTCGCCGGGGCGATGCGCGCGGTGCACGCGGCCGTGGCGGGGCCGCGTCGTTAGGCCCGAACACGGAGAGCCGGCGCCCGAGCGCCCATGACGTAGGCCCCGAAACGGACATTCCCTGTCCTACCTGCGCGCTCAAATTCGTTGCCTGTTCCCGGTGGATCCCGTAAGGATCGAATCCACCGAGCGTTGACGTCCGCAGCGCTCGGCCACAATCCAATGCAGTACCCGCGGGGCTGGGAGACCTTGCCCCGATTGCGCCTCCTTTTGGGGGCGCACGCCTCCTCGGAGGCATTCGCCGGCTTTTGTCCGGTCCTCGGACGATCGATCGCGAACCACGAAAGGCGGCCCTCATGAGCGCCATCGCCCTCGCCTGGCCAGCCGATTCCGATTCCGACGGCTCGCAGAGCTTTCTCTGCGACGAATTCATGACCGCACAGAAGAGGTCGCCGCGAGGCCCCCTCGAGCCGGCCTGCGCGCACGTCGCGGCGCGCCTCGATCGCGCCCTCGAAGCCAAGGAGGACCGCGCCGCGCACCTCGCCCTCTGCTTCGAGGAGGCCGCGTCGATCGCGTCGCGCGCCCGTCGCCCCCTCGACGCGCGGCGCCTTTACGAGACGTCGATCCGGCTGCTCGCGGGGGCCGATCGAAGGGGGGATCCCGCGGCCCTCGCCCTCGCGCTGCGCGCCGTCCTTGGCCTCGGGAAGATCGAGGCCACGCTCGGGCGATTCGACGAGGCGCTGTTCCATTTCGAAAAACTCGCGGCCCTGCCGCTCGGCGGCTCGCTCGAGGCAGGCCCGCTCGTCGTGACGAGCGCGCGATGGGCCGAGGTCGTGGCCTTCGCGCCGCTGCTCGGGCCGGAGCTCGCGGCCGACGCGATCGCCGCGGCGCTCGAGGCGCTGATCACCGCGGGGCGATACGACGTCGCCCTCGCCGTGGCGCGCGTGAAAGGCAAGGACGATCCCGCCGCGCTCGACGCCTTCCGGCGCGAGGCGACGGCGAGCGCGCTCTGTCGCATGGGCCTCTTCGGCGAGGCGCTCGTCTTCCTCGCCTCGGCCCTCCCGCGCGCGCCCTCGCCCACGCGCCCGATCTTCGAGCAAAAGCGGGCCGAGGCGCTCGCGGCCTCGGGCCAGCTCGCCGCGGCCGAGGCGCGCTCGACGTTTGTCGTGGAGGCTCTCGAAGAGCGCTTCCGCGTCTCGCCCGCGTCCCTCGACGATCTCGCCCTCGGCGCGCGCGCGCTTCGCCTGCTCGCGAGGCTCGGCGGGACCCCTGCCGCGTTCGCCGTGCGGGCCTTCGAGCTCGCGGGCCTGCTCGGCGACGCGCCGCTCGAAGCCGAGCTCGCGCTCCGGGTCGTCGAGAGCGACGCGCCCCGCGCCGTCCGGGAGCGCGCCGCGAACGTGGCCCTGTCCCTCGCCTCGGCCGCCGCGCCCTCGCTGCCCGCCTTGCGTGATCGATTGTGCTCGATCGCGGCGTGAGCCGGATCGCGCGCGGGGCCGGTCGCCCTTGACAGACGCCCGGTTCGCGGGATGTTCTGCCGCGACGCCGAGAGCTTCGGCTCATCGCGTCAAAGGGCAACATGTCTCCGGGAAAGCTCACGCACCTCAAGATGCTCGAGGCCGAGAGCATCCACATCTTCCGCGAGGTCGTCGCGTGCTTCGAGCGGCCCGTGATGCTCTACTCGATCGGCAAGGACAGCACGGTCCTCTTGCACCTCGCGCGCAAGGCGTTCCACCCGGCGAAGCTGCCGTTTCCGCTGCTCCACGTGGACACGACGTGGAAGTTCCGGGACATGTATGCTTATCGCGACGGCTACGTGAAGGCCGAGCTCGGGGTGGACCTGCTCGTGTACACGAACGAGGAGGGCGTCCGGGCGGGCGTCTCGCCGATCACGCACGGGAGCAAGGTGCACACCGACGTGATGAAGACGCAGGCGCTCAAGCAGGCGCTCGACAGGTACGGCTTCGACGCGGCGTTCGGGGGCGCGCGGCGCGACGAGGAGAAATCCCGCGCGAAGGAGCGCGTCTTTTCGTTCCGCGACAAGAGCCACCGCTGGGACCCGAAGAACCAGCGCCCGGAGCTCTGGAACCTCTACAACACGGAGATCCACAAGGGCGAGAGCATTCGGGTGTTTCCGCTCTCGAACTGGACCGAGCTCGACGTCTGGCAGTACATCCACCAGGAAAAACTGCCGATCGTGCCGCTCTATCTCGCGAAAGAGCGCCCCGTGGTGGAGCGCGACGGCGTGCTGCTCATGGTGGACGACGAGCGGCTGCCGCTGCGCCCGGGGGAGGCGCCGCGGATGAAAAAGGTCCGGTTCCGGACGCTCGGTTGTTATCCGCTCTCGGGGGCGATCGAGAGCGAGGCGGCGACGTTGCCCGAGATCATCCAGGAGATGCTCCTCGCCCGGCAGAGCGAGCGCCAGGGCCGGCTGATCGATTTTGATCAGTCGGGGAGCATGGAAGAGAAGAAGCGCGAGGGGTACTTCTGAGATGAGCCACGAAGAGGACCTCGCCCGGACCAACATCGAGGCGTACCTCGCGCAAAACGAGCGGAAGGAGCTCCTGCGGCTCCTCACGTGCGGGAACGTCGACGACGGCAAGAGCACGCTGATCGGCAGGCTCCTGCACGACACGAAGGGCATCTACGAGGACCAGCTCGCCGCGGTGGCCAAGGACAGCAAGGTCTTCGGCACCCAGGGCGGCGCGATCGACCTCGCCCTGCTCGTCGACGGGCTGAAGAGCGAGCGCGAGCAGGGGATCACGATCGACGTCGCGTATCGGTATTTCTCGACCGCGCGGCGAAAATACATCATCGCGGACACGCCGGGCCACGAGCAATACACGCGCAACATGGCCACGGGCGCGAGCACGGCCGAGCTCGCGGTGATCTTGATCGACGCACGCAAAGGCGTGACGACGCAGACGAAGCGGCACGCGTTCCTCACGAGCCTGCTCGGGATCCAGAAGGTCGTGGTGGCCGTGAACAAGATGGACCTCGTCGGGTATTCGCGGGAGGTCTTCGAGGAGATCCGGCGCGCCTACCTCGAATTCGCGGCGCTCCTGCCGGACCGGCATCACTGGTTCCTCCCGATGAGCGCGCTCGCGGGCGACAACGTGGTCGCAAGGAGCGCGGCCATGCCGTGGTTCGAGGGCGAGCCATTGCTCGAGCTGCTCGACACGGTGCCGATCGACGAGGCGTCGAACACGGTGGATCTGCGTTTCCCCGTGCAATACGTGAACCGGCCGAGCCAGGATTTCCGCGGGTTCGCCGGGACGATCGCGTCGGGGTTGGTCCGGGTCGGCGACGAGGTCGTCTCGTTGCCGTCCGGCCGCACGAGCAAGGTCTCGCGGATCGTCACGTGGGAGGGGGACATCGCCGAGGCCGCGGCGCCGATGTCGGTGACGCTGACGCTCGAGGACGAGATCGACGCGAGCCGCGGTGATGTATTGTGTCACCCGGACAATCGGCCCGAGATCTCGACGCGGGTGCTCGCGATGCTCGTCTGGATGGACGAGCGGCCGATGGTGCCGGGGCGCGAATACTGGGTGAAGCACGGCTCGTTACGCACGCCGGGCAGCGTGACGCGGGTCGTCCATCGCGTGGACGTGAACACGCTCGAGAGGAGCGACGCGCCGGCGCTCGGGCTGAACGAGATCGGCCGCGTGGAGCTGCGCACGAGCCGGCCGCTCCTGTTCGACGCGTACACGAAGAACCGGGCGACGGGCGCGTTCATTTTGATCGACCGCGTGACGAACGGCACGGTGGGCGCCGGGATGATCGTCGAGAGCGGCGAGGGACACTGGGACGATCCGGCGCAAGGGAGGCTGACGCGGACGGAGAGCGCGGTCACGGTCGAGGAGCGCGAAAAACGTTATGGGCAGCGGCCGACGACGGTCCTGATCACGGGGCTCGCCGGGTCCGGGAAGACGGGCGTGGCGCTGGAGGTCGAGCGCAGGTTGTTCGATCTCGGCCGCGCGGTCGTCTCGATCGACGGGCAGGCGATGCGGCACGGGATGAACCGGGACCTCGGCTTCTCCGCGCAGGACCGCTCGGAGAATCTGCGCCGCTCGATGGAGGTCGCCAGGATCATGAACGAAGCGGGCCTCATCTGCGTGGCCTCGCTGGTCGCGCCGGAGGACGCGGTGCGGAGGCGGGCGCGTGATCTCGTGGGGCCGGACCGGTTTTTCCTGGTGCACCTCGCCGCGCCGCTCGAATGGTGCCGGAAGGTCGATCGGAGCGGGATTTACCGCGACGTCGCGGCGGGCAAGATCAAGGACGTGCCGGGGATCGATTTCCCGTACGATCCGCCGGAGGACGCGGACCTCGTGCTGCCGAGCCACGAAATGAGCGTGGCCGAATGCGCCGAGCGGATCGTGCGGGAGCTCGAGCGGCGGGGGCGGATCGTCTGATCACGGCATCGTGCCGGGGGTGGCTTTTCGCCGCCCCGGCCTTGCCTTATACATCCGCGCCATGTCGACCGCCGTCCTCGTCTCCTGCCACGGGACCGTCTCCCGCTCCGACGACATCCCTGCGTTCCTGAACAACATCCGCCGGGGTCGGCCCACGCCGCCCGAGCTCGTCCAGGAGGTCACGCACCGGTTCGAGGTGATCGGCGGCTCGCCGCTCATGGCCATCACCGAGGCCCAGGCGCGCGCGCTCGAGGCGCGGCTCGGCATTCCGGTGTTCGTCGCGGGCCGGCTCTGGCATCCGTATCCGAGCGAGGTCCTGCCGAGGATCGTCGAGAAGGGCGTACGTACGCTCGTCTCGCTCCCGCTCGCGCCGCAATCGGTCGACCTGTATCACGGGTCCGTCCGCGAGGCCGCCGCGAGCCACCCGGAGCTCTCGATCCGCGCCGTCCCGGCCTGGGGCATGGAGCCCGCGCTCATCGACGCGTTCGTCGAGACGATCGACGAGGCGCTCGCCGCCGTGCCCGAAGCGGAGCGCCGCGCCGTGCCGATCGTCCTCTCGGCGCACAGCCTGCCGCGACGGGTGATCGCGATGGGGGACCGGTACGAGGCGCAGTTCCGCGAAATGGCGGGCGCCGTGGCGGCGCGGCTCGAGGGGCGGGGTTTTTCCACGCGTATCGCGTTCCAGAGCCAGGGCGCGAGCGCCGAGCCGTGGCTCGGTCCGGACCTCGCCGAGACGTTCGCCGAGCTGGCGCGGACGGGCGCCACGTCCGTGCTCGTCGCGCCGATCGGGTTTCTCGCCGAGCACGTGGAGACGCTCTACGACCTCGACATCGAGGCGCCGAAGATCGCCGAAAAGGCGGGGATCGGTCGGTTCTTGCGGGCGAAGGCCGTCTGTGACCGGCCGCGGTTCGTCGACGCGCTCGAGGCCGTCGCGCGGCGCGCGCTCGAAGTGGATTGAGTCTTCGGGACAGCCACCTCGAAAACGTACATGACGAACGGCGAGGATCTTTGCGAGGATTCTCGCGCAGAGGGCTTGTCCGCCGCGCGGCTCCGCTGATAGTTCTCGATCATCACGGATCGGAGGCCGCACCACGATGGAACGTGAACGATCGCTCCTCTTCGCCCGCCCCATGTTCGTCGGCGCCGCCCTCGCCTTCGCGATGCTCGCCGGGCCCGAGGCCGCCGCGGGTGGCTCGGCGCCGCCCGATGTCCGCGTGGTCGAGGTCAAGGGCACGGATACGCCGAAGGTCGTGGCGAAGGGCGTGATCGATCAGCCGCCCGAGAAGGTGTGGCAGGTGGTGTCGGAGTGCGCGAAGTACAAGAAGCGCATGCCGCGTATCGAGGCCTCGCGGCTCGTCAAGCAGGAGGGGAACAAGCACACCTGCGAGGTGACGATCGCGATGCCGTTCCCGCTCTCGAACCTGACGGCCGTGACCGAAGCCGTGCACGAGGTGAGCGACAAGGGCATGTCGCGGCGCTGGAAGCTCGTGCGCGGGGACTACAAGTTCAACCAGGGGAGCTGGGAGGTCAAGCCACACGACGGCGGCAAGAAGAGCCTCGTCGTGTACACGGTGCACGCCGAGCCGAACACCTCCCTGCCCGGCTGGATCCGCGAAGCCGCCCAGAAGAAGGCGATCCCGGAGCTGTTCGAACGTGTCGGCGAAGAAGCGGCGAAGGTGAAGTGACGCTTTAGCTTCGCGTTCGTCCCGTCGTCGAAGCCGCCAGCAGCGCGCACCGACCGAGCAGCCCTCGTTTCGGATCGCGCAGCGCGTCCTGCTCGGGCACGTCGTCGGCGGGGGCGAGCGCGAGGAAGCGGCGCTCTTCGAGGCGCAGGAGGGCCGCGTCGAGCGCGCCGCGCGACACCTCCGGCATGTGGGCGCGCAGGGCCGTGAGCGGGATGCCGCCCGAGGCGCGGTCCGCCGACTCCAGCGCGCCGAGCGCGTCGAGGATCCGCGCCTCCGCGTAGGCGTCGGGGCCGAGCTGGCGGAGCGAGACCACGCGCTCGATGTGCGAGGCCAGGACCTCGAGGTCCGCGTCCTCCATCGTCCACACGAGGTCCGCGAGCGCGCGCGCCGTGCTCCGCGCGTGTGAGGCCGAAGGGTTCGGCGGCGTGCGCTTCGAGGCGAGGCGGGCCACGAACTGCTGCACCCGTCCCCAGATCGAAGGCGAGGAGATCGGCGGCTCGTCCGAGCCAGGGATCGGGGTTTCGTCCCCGGAGGTCTCGTCCGCGCCGAGCGTGTTTTCCCAGCCGAGGTCGGCGAAATGCGGGGCGGCGAGGGGCTGCCCGAGCTGGGTGAAGCGGGCCGAGGGTAACGTCTTCCGATCGCACCGTATTGACAGTTCGGCGAGACCGGCGAGGGCCGCGTCTTCGTCCTCCGCGTCGGCGAACGACGGGGGGAAGACGGGCGCGGCGGGCTCGTCGTCCCAGGCCGCCGTGTCGCCTTCGAATCGGCCCGCCTCGGGCCCGAGCAGCGCCATTTCCCGTTCGTCCGGGCGCATCGCGCGGGTCTTCGGGCCGTCGCTCGACGCGACGTCGTCCTCGAGAAACCCTTCCATCATGCGCCTCGTGGGTGCGTCGTGGCGGGTGTCGGGCGGATCGTCGTGGAGGAAGGGGTCGAAGGTCATGGCGCTGTACCGCGAGTTGGACGGGGCAAACCCCTGGAAGGTTTCACTGCCTTTCCGCTCCAGGCAACGAATCTCGTCCCGGCGCGTGCACTTTTTTGGTTTGGCCAGGTGCACGGCCGCGCCGATCGTGACCGGGGCGGTAAGGCAAAGGCGCCGCTGCGCACGGGCGGATGTTTTTCCCCGGCACGGCCCGGTGCTCCGAGCCACATCGGCTCGAGGGCGTCAATGCGTGGGCGGGATCACTCGGCGCAGATGTACTGCAGGGGGCAGGACTCGGCGATGGCGCAGGTGTCGCCGCACTCCTGGAAGCAGCTCAGGCACTGCTGGTAGGCCGCGTCGTTCATGCAGGCGGCCTTGGCGGTGCGTTCGAGGTCGCACTTCGTGGTGGCTTCGTCCTCCGAGTAACCGCCGCAGGCGGCGAGGGCGAGGCCAAGGAAGGAGGTGAGCACGAAGGTCTGGAAGGCGCGTCGCATGATGAACTCCTCGGTGGTGCGTTCGCCCCCTCCTACCACGAGTTGTCGCGCCGGGCGCGGGCGTTCAGGGGGTGGCGTGGCGCTCTTTGCGTGGAGGCGGGTCAAGCGACGTGGCGGCCGAGGGCGAGCTTTCCGAGCCGCTCGATGGCCGCGAGCACGGCGGGGGTCTCCGTGAGCAGCGCTGCCATCGGGTCGAAGGTGCGCGCCACGCGGCGGGGGACCGTGCGAATGTCGAAGGCGCGGGGATCGAGCGACGCGTCGACCTCGTCCCAGCCGAGCGGCGTGGAGACGCGCGCACCCTGGACGGCGCGTACGGCGTACGGGGCGACGATGGTGCGGGATGCGCCGGTTTGTCCAGTATCAACATAGACGCGAGGGCCGCGGCGCGCCTTCGAGCGCTCCATGGTGGCGATGTCCGGGTGCTCGCGGACGAGCATGTGGCCGAGCAGATCGGCGAGGGCGCGCGCCGTCTCGTAGGAGATATCGGGGCCGAGCGGGACGAAGACGTGCAGGCCGGACTGGCCGCTCGTCTTGGGAAAACCGGTGAGGCCGATCCGATCGAGCAGGTCCTTCAGCGAGCGCGCGAGGGTGAGGACATGGGAGAACGTCCCGCCGCTGATGTCGAGGTCGATGTTGAGGAAATCGGCCTGCTCGAGGTGCGGGACGCGGGAGGCGATCACGTGAATGGGGATCGCGCCGAGGCTCGCGACAAGGAGGAGGGTGGCCTCGTCGCGGATGTGGAAGACCTCCATTTCCTCCTCGCGGCCCGGCAAGCGGACGCGGAGCGTGGGCACCCAGTCGGGCAGGCCGGCGGGGACGTTCCATTGATAAAAAAACTTGCCGGTGATGCCGTCGGGGTAACGCACGAGCATCACCGGCCGGTCGCGGAGGTGCGGCAGGAGGACGGGCGCAACGGCGGCGTAATAATCGGCGATGTCGCGCTTCGTGATGCCGTCCGCGGGGAAGAGGACCTTGTCGGGGTTGCTGACGGGGATCTTGCTCGGCCCGGCCGCGGCGGCGCCCGCGTGGGCGGACTCGGCCGCGAGGCGCTCGATTTCGCTCTCCTCACGATCGGCGTGCGGCGAGGCCACGCACTCCTCGGGCGCGACGTCGTCCCGGATCCCGCGAAAAACCGGGAAGCGCAGGTTGCCCTCGTCGGTGTACCCGGAAAAACGCACGGAGACGACGAGCTCGGGCCGGACGTGGACGCGTCCGCGCGGCGCGGCGTTGTAAGCGCCCCCGGCGGTGGGTTTGTCCGTGCGCGAGGGGTCGAGGCGCGCGAGCAGGGCCTCGATGGAATCGGCGTCGAGGCCGCTGCCGACCTTGCCGCGGTAGCGGAGCTCGCCGGCCTCGAAGGCGGCGACGTCGAGCGCGCCGAGCCGGGCGCGGGCGCCTTCGCCGAGGGTATACCCCACGACCACGAAATCGTCGTCGCGCTCGCACTTGAGCTTGATCCAGTCGTACGAACGCGCGGGGCCGGGGCGATAGGGGGCGTCGCGCCGCTTGGCGACGAGGCCTTCCATCCGGCGCTCGCGGCAGAAATCGAGGAGCATCGTGGGGTCGCCCTCGATCATGTCGAGGGAGCGAATCTCGCCGGGCGCGCGGACGAGGTGATGGAGGAGCTCTTTGCGGGCGTGGAGGGGGAGGCGGCGCAGGTCGCGGTCGCCGATGGCGAGCAGGTCGAAGACCACGTAAAGGACGGGGAGCCGGACCTCGGCGCGGCGGATGTCGGCGCCCCTCGCGAGGTGGATGCGCTGGGCGAGGCGCTGGAAGCTCGGCTGCCCGGCCTGGTCGAGGGCGATGAGCTCGCCGTCGAGGACGAGGCGGGCGGCGGGGAGTTTGTGCACGGCGCGCGCGACCTCGGGATAGACACGCGAGACGTCGCGGAGGGTGCGCGACTGGAGGAGGACGTCCGAGCCGTTTTTCCGGGCAATGCAGCGGACGCCGTCCAGCTTGAGCTCGAAGACGTAGTCCGAGCCGAGCGAGCCCTTCGGGGCGGGGCAGGCGCGCATGGGGACCATGTTCGTCTCGATGGAACCCGTGGGGGCGCCGAGGGCCTCGGCGCGGGAGAGGAGCTCGCCCTCGATGTCCTTCGCGTGGCCGAGCTCGGCGACGTCGAGGCCGGAGAGGACGGAGCGAGGTTTTTCCTGGACGATGTCGCGGCCGGGATCCGCGAAGGCGTCGTGTTTCTTGAAGAGGAGCCAGTCTTTCTCGGAGTCCTTCAGGCGGACCAGGAGGAAGCGGCCGTGGAGCTTGTGGCCCGAGAGCTCGAACTCGAGTTTGCCCTTGCGTAACTGTTCTTCGGCAGGTTCGCCCAGGTACCGGACGCTACCGGTGTCCCAGGCGATCATGGGGCCGGCACCGTAATTGCCCTCGGGGATGACGTCCTCGAAATGCAGATATTCGATCGGGTGCGGCTCGGTGCGGACGGCGAGGCGGCGCTCGCCCGGATGGAGCGTGGGGCCCTTCGGCACGGAGAAACTCTCGAGCGCGCCGCCCACCTCGAGGCGCAGGTCGTAATGGCGGCGGCGAGCGTCGTGCAGGTGCACGACGTACGCGCCCTCCGTCGTCTCGCCGGGCGAGCCGGCGGGGGCGGCGAAGGGCTCGGGCGTTTGCCCGGGATCACGCTTTTTCCGGTACGCGTCGAGCTTCGCTGATCCGTCCACAGGGTCCTCCGGCATCGTCCACGACCTTTGCAAGGATCGACGCGCATGGCTGCGCGATCCACGGGCACGGGGACCATCTCGTTTGGCCTGGTTTCCATTCCGGTCAAGATGTACACGGCCACGTCTTCCCACGGCGTCGGTTTCCACATGCTTCACAAGAAATGCGGGACCCGCGTCAAACAACAGCTGTACTGTCCGTACGACCGCGAGGTGATCGAGCGATCGGACACGATGCGGGGCTTCGAGTACGCGCGGGAGCAATACGTCGAGGTGACGGACGAGGACCTCGACGCGGTGCGCGCCGAGCGGACGGAGCGGATCGACATCGTCGAGTTCGTCCCGGCAGAGACCGTCGACCTGCTTTACGTCGACAAGACGAATTACCTCGGCCCGGACAAGGGCGGCGGACGGGCGTACAAGCTGCTCGCCGACGCGATGGCGCGGACGAAGAAGATGGCGGTGGGCCGGTATGGCGCCCGCGGCAAGGATCAGCTCGTCCTTTTGCGGCCATACAAGGGCGGGCTCATCATGCACCAGGTGTATTACGCGGACGAGGTGCGGCCGTTCGAGGAGGTCGCGCCGGCGGCGAAGGTGGAGTTCCGGCCGCAGGAGGAGGATCTCGCGGACCGGCTCATCGGCGAGCTGTCGGCGGACGCGTTCCACCCGGAGAATTTCCACGACCAATATCAAGATCGGCTGACGGGCCTCATCGAGAAGAAGGTGGCAGGGCAGGAGATCTCGCTGCCGCCGGCCGAGCCGCAGGCGCAGATCATCGATCTGTTCGAGGCGCTCAAGCAGAGCCTGGCCGGAAAGAAGGAGGAGAAGCCCGCCCCCGCCGCCGAGGAGGCGCCGGCCGAGGAGGAGGGACCGCGGCCGGCGTTGAAGAAGGCCGCGCCGAGGCGCGCGCCGCGCGAGCGCGTGCGGAAAGCAGGATAAAGAAGCCGAGCAGCGTCGTCCGCGGGCGGGCTCCGTGGTAAAAGCGCCGGATCATGGGCTCCGATCCGGACAAACCCGCCCCTCCGACGAACATGTCCCTGGGCCGCTTGCTCGGGCTCGCTCGCCCGGAGGTCGCCCGGCTCGCGGCCGGGACCTTGTTCCTCGTCATCGGGACGCTGATGGGCCTGCTCGTGCCGCAGGCGTTCCGGGTGATCCTGGACCGCGCGGTGGGCAAGGCGGACGGGTTCTGGACGATCGATCGGGCGGCCCTGGCGCTGGTCGCGCTGGCGGCCGTGCAGGCGACGACGACGGCGCTGCGGTTCGTGCTTTTCACGAGCGCGGGCGAGCGGGTGGTGACGCGCCTCCGGCGTGATCTGTTCGAGCACCTGCTCGCGCAGGAGATCGCCTTTTTCGACGAGCGCAAGACGGGCGAGCTCACGAGCCGACTCGCCGCGGATACCACGCTCGTGCAAAACGCGGTGAGCGTGAACATCTCGATGGGCCTGCGTTTCGCGGCGCAGGTGCTCGGCGGCGTCGGTTTCCTCGTGTACACGTCGCCCATTCTCACGGCGGTGATGCTCGGGGTGGTACCGCCGGTGGCGCTCGGGGCCGTCGCGTATGGGCGCCGCGTGCGCAAGCTGTCGCGGGAGGCGCAGGACGCGCTCGCCCGGGCGAACGAGGTCGCCGAGGAGACGATCGCGGGCATCCGGACGGTGCGGGCGTTCGCCGCGGAGAGGACGGAGGCGAATCGATACACGTCGGCGGTATGGGACGCGTTCGCGGTGGTATGGCGGCGCATCGTGACGAGCTCGGTCTTCATGAGCGTCTCGTCGTTCGCGGCGTTCGCGGCGCTCGCGCTGGTGTTGTGGTACGGCGGGCGGCTCGTCGCGCAGGGCGAGATGACGCCCGGCGGCCTGACGTCGTTCCTGATTTACACGTTGATGGTGGCGTTTTCGCTGGGCGGGATGAGCGAGCTCTGGGCGGACCTGATGCGGGCGTCGGGCGCGGCGGAGCGGGTGTTCGAGCTGATCGATCGCCCGCCCGCGATTCCGCTCGCCGAGGGCGCGCGGCCCGAGGTGGTGGAGGGCGGAATCGAGCTCTCGAAGGTGAGCTTCGTTTATCCATCGCGAAAGGATCTTCCTGTGCTGCGGGGCCTCGACCTCACGATCGCGCCGGGCGAGGTGGTGGCGCTCGTGGGCCCGTCGGGCTCGGGGAAATCGACGATCGCGGCCTTGCTCTTGCGCCTGTACGATCCGAGCGAGGGGCGGATCACGCTCGACGGGAAGGACCTGCGGGAGCTCTCGCCGGAATGGCTGCGGCGCAACGTGGGGGTGGTGTCGCAAGAGCCGATGCTGTTTTCTTGCAGCGTGGCGGACAACATTCGGTATGGCAGGACAACCGCGACGGAGGCCGAGGTGGAGGCGGCGGCGCGGGCGGCGAACGCGCACGAGTTCGTTTCGAAGTTCCCGGAGGGATACGCGACGCTGGTGGGCGAGCGAGGGGTGAAGCTCTCCGGGGGGCAGAAGCAGAGGGTGGCGATCGCGCGCGCGGTGCTGAAAGATCCGCGGATCCTGGTGCTGGACGAGGCGACGAGCGCGCTCGACGCGGAGAGCGAGCACCTCGTGAAAGAGGCGCTCGACCGATTGATGCGAGGCCGGACGACGCTGATCATCGCGCACCGATTGTCGACGGTGATGGGGGCGGACCGGGTGGTGGTGATCGAGGACGGCAAGATCGTGCAGAGCGGGGATCACGCGACGCTGATGCAGCAGGGCGGGCTGTATCGGAGGCTCGTGGAGCGGCAGCTCGAAGGGGGGCGCGAAGGCGGCGTGACGGGCGAGCGCGTCGGGGCGGCGGTCAACGTATTGGCGCTGGTCTCGACGACCGAAGGGGCGCAGGTTCTTTGAGCCGCAACCGTCGAGCCGTGGTAACTTGAGCGATCATGCCCGGGTGGGAGCTCCACGACGGCGAGAAGACGATCGGTCCGATGAGCGAGGAGGCCGTGCTCTGGGCCATCAAGCGCGGCTTGCCCTCGGCGACGCGCGTGCGGCCGGAGGGGCTGGAGACGTGGATTGCGCTCGACGATCACCCCGCGTTCGCGGACGAGCTCGTGGCGCGGAGCGCGCGAGGCAAGGACATGCCGCGCCGCGGAAAGTGGCTCGCATATACGCGGATGGAGCTCGTGCGGGTCGCCGTGGCGGTCGCCTCCGTGGTGGTCGCGGTGGTGGCTTATGGCCATGTCGCGGAGAACAAGGACGGGCTGGTGCGTGAGATCGAGGATCGATGGCGCGCAGGCACGGGCGCGGCGAGTGCGAGCGCGGAGCCGGCGCCCGCCGAGGCGCCGAGCGCGGCGGAGCCTGGCGCGATCGAGGAGGCGATCGAGGAGGCGATCGAGGCGGCGAACGCCGCGAACCTTTCCACGAGCGAGCGCGTGAAGCTGGCGAGCGCGGCGCTCGCGGGCCCGGCGATGGAGGCGCGCGTGGCGGTTTGCAAGGCGCGGGCGCTGCTCGAGACGCTGCCGGCGGCGGAGAAACGAAAGCCCGAGGCGGCGCGGGCGCTCGCGCTGCTCTCGTCGAAGGAGCTGCCGCTCCTGCGCGCCGATCAGGCCGAGTTCGAGAAGACACGCGGCGTGCTCTGCGGGGACGGTACGAAGCCGAAGGATTGTCCCTGCCACGGAGCGCATGAGGCGTGTTGCGTGTTGCACAAAGGCGTGGCGCGGTGTGAGCCATTGCCCACGCGGATTCGTTGTCCCTAGAGGACGATTTCACGCAACTGCCGCGGGGGTCGCGTCGATGGAGGGGCATGACGCGAGGATGGTTGCTGGGAATCGGGCTTCTGGGGTTGTCGGCGTGTCGGCAGGATGAACCGTTGGAGGTGAAACAGATTTCTTCCGAAGCCGAGATGTGGTATGTCGTGGGGTTTGGCGTGGGCGGGGAGGTCCAGGTCTTCGACGCGGCGACGGGGGCCGTGACGAGCGCGGCGGAAGGGGGCGGAGGGACGCCGCGGGACGTGACCGTGGCGCCGGACGGCTCGCGGTTATGGGTGCTCGAGGAGAACGAGGACGCGTCGGGCGGGGAGATCCGGGTGTGTCCCCTGCACGAGGGCGCGGTGGGGGCGTGCGCGCACGCGGCCTGGGTGGATGGGGGCGCGGCGCTCTTCGCGACGAACGAGGGGCTCTGGGTGTTCGAGCAGGCGACGTACGGCCCCCGGTGGAAGGTGCTGCGGGAAGGGAAGATCGCAAAAGGGGCCTATGCGCCGCGGCCCGCTTCGGCGTGGAGGGAGGGGGAGCGGATCGAGGTGCTGTCGTACGGCGTGAACGACGACACATTGATGCGGGTGTCGGGGACGCTGGCGGGCGACGAGGTGATCGTGACGGTCGGACAGACCCTTGGAGCTCCAAGCATCGAGCCGCCGACGGCCCGATTCGTGCCCACGTCGAGCGAGGCGGGGCTGCTCTGGGACGTCGCGGGCGGTGATCTCGCAGTGCGCCGAGTGAATGCGGCGGGCGCGGGGCAGGCCGAGGTGCTCGGGGTCGGGCCGGGGATCGAGCGGATCGAGGCGGCGGAGGTGCTCGGCGGGGCGGCGCTCGTGCTGTCGACGAATACGTTGTGGATCGCGACGCTCGGTGAGGAGGACGTGGTCCTCGGCGTGACCGAGGTGGGGCTCGAGGGGCGGGTTCGTCGCGCAGGTACGTTTTTCTCGCGTGATCTCTGCGTGGCCGGGGACCGGGCGCTCGTCGCGACCGACCAGGGCGTTCACGCAATCGTGGTGGAAAAGGGCGGCGGGTCTGCCTTCCTCGACGAAGGGTTCGAGGGTGGCCTGCTGCGAGGTCCCCTCACGGCTCTGCGCAGGGCCGATTGACGCGCCGCGTGCCACGGAGATGACACGAAAAACGTCGTGTCATTCGGGGGGAAAACCTGTACCTTCGACCCGTGGCCTCCTCGCGAACCTTCATCCTTTGGGCTCTTGGGTTGGTCTCGGTGGTCGGTTGCTCGAACGAGCAAGTGCCCACGCCGAGCAATCCCCTGCCGGTGGACGTTGATGGAGGCATGGGAGGCATGGGGGGAGCGGGCGGCGACGCGGGGATGGGCGGCGCCGGGGGCGCGGGCGGAATGGGCGGCGCCGGCGGAACGGGCGGCGCGGGCGGAATGGGCGGAGCCGGGGGCACCGGCGGCGGCGGCGGGCATGCGCCGGTCGTGACCGATTGCGTGGCCGAGGTGGGCCCGCCCGAGGTGACGAAGGTCGGGATGCCCGGGAAGCTGCGGCTCGTCGGGTGCGTGGTCACCCCGGACAAGGCATTCGCGGGGGAGGTGCTCATCGAGAGCGACACGCTGACGTGCGTGGGCGCGTCGTGCGCGGACGCGCCGGGCGCCGCGGACGCGACGGTCGTCGAGACGAACGGGATCATCCTGCCGGGGATGATCGACACGCACAACCACATCCTGTTCGACATGTTCGACGAGTCGGACTGGAGCCCCTCGAAGCCGTACGGCAACCACAACCAGTGGCCGAACGAGCCGCGTTACCAGGCGATGGTCGACGCGAAGCAATACATGAACGGCGAGGGGACGCCGAACCTCGACCCGGGCTTCGGCTGCGAGATGAACAAGTACGGCGAGATGAAGGGCCTCGTCGCCGGGACGACGAGCATCGCGGGCGCGGCGAACCCGATCGACAAGACGTGTTATGGTTCGCTCGCCAGGACGATCGATCAAAAGAGCAACGACCTCGGCGCGGACAAGGTGCAGGTCTCCGTGCTCTTCCCGCCTTCGAGCGGCGATTCCGTGTGCGCGAATTTCGCCAGCGACAAGACCGACGCGTTCGTCGTGCATTGCGGCGAGGGCGTGGACGAGACGGCGAGGAAACAGTTCACGACGCTCGGGACGGCGACGACGCCGGACGGCTGCCTCTACGCGCCCGAGACGACGATCGTGCACGGGACCGCGTTCGGGGAGGCGGAGTTCACGAAGATGGCCGACGTGGGCATGAGCCTCGTGTGGTCGCCGCGCTCGAACGTGTTCCTCTACGGCGGCGGGACGGACCTCACGAAGACGACGAACGTGCCCTTGGCCATGTCGCTGGGCATCAACGTGGCGCTCGCGCCGGATTGGTCGCTCGGGGGCAGCCAGAACCTGCTCGATGAATTGCGCTTCGCCGACAGGGTGGACAACGAGGCGTTCGGGGACGTGCTCTCGCCGTTGATGCTGGTCCAGATGGTGACGGTGAATGCGGCGAAGGCGCTGGGGCTCTCGGACGTGCTCGGTTCACTCGAGGTCGGGAAAAAGGCGGACGTGACGGTGATCGCGGGCGACGGGAGCGTGCCGTTCGAGTCGGTGCTCGCGGCGAGGCCGAGGGACGTGTCGCTCGTCGTGGTGAACGGGGTGCCGCTTTATGGAGACGCGGCGCTCGTGGCGCTCGGGCCCGCGGCGCCGGGCTGCGAGGCGCTCGAGATTTGCGGGGCGACGAAGTTCGCCTGCGTGGCGGAGACGGGCGGCACGGCGACGAACAAGTTCGGGCAGACCTGGGCCGAGATCACGCAGATCCTGACGTCGGAGCTCGTGGCGTACGACGAGATGAACCTGTCGGAGTGGGATTTCGCGCCGCTCGCGCCTCTCGTGAAATGCGAGTGATCGTTCAGGCCGTCTTGCGGAAGACGAGGCAGTGATTGTTGGCGGGCATGGGCACGGTCTCCTCGCGGACGAACCCCCATTGCGACGCGAGGCGGTCGAGGTCGTCGACGTCCCGCACGCCGTAGGACGGGTCCATTTCGCGTAACGAGGCGTCGAAGGCCTCGTTGCTCGGCGCGGTGAACGCGCCGGAGAAACGATAAGGGCCGTAGGTGAAGAGCACGCCGCCCGGGGGGAGGATACGCGCGGCGCCGCGGAAGAGGCCCTCGCACGCTCGAAAGGGGGCGATGTGAATCATGTTGATGCAGACGACGGCGTCGGCGCGGGTGACGGGCCAGGTGTCCTCGGCGGCGTCGAGCCGCAAGGGGCCGAGGAAGTTCGGCAGGTCGAGCTCGGCGCGGTAGGCCTCGATGCTGGTGATCGCGGCGGGGTCGGGGTCGGTCGGCTGAAAGGTGACGCCGGGCAGGTGGGCCGCGAAGTGCGCGGCGTGCTGGCCCGAGCCGCTGGCGATTTCGAGGGTGAATGCTCCATCCGGGAGGACGCGCTGGAGGACGTCCAGGATGGGCTCGCGATTTCTCTCGGCTGCGGGGGCGCGTCGCTTCATGAGGGCCTCTCCGTGGTGTATCTTGGCCTCCGTGGAGCTTAGCAAGATGCGCGCTTGGAAGGCAAAAACAGTCTTCGGGCTCGGGATCCTCGTGGCCCCGTCCCTGGGCTGTCAGGTCGTGGGCGGGCTGCGGAGCGAGCTCTCGCTCGACGAGGATCCGGGCAGCCTGCCGCCGCGGGATCCGCTCGTGTGGGAGGCGACCGATCCCGGGCCGGAGATGATGTACACGACGCCGGAATGGCTGGAGTATTTCAACAGGACCGAGGCGCCGCGCACGTCGCAGGTTGGTCCCGGTACATTACGGCTCGGATACCTGAAGGGCGAGGCGAGGCCACGAAACGTGGGAATGGGCTGGGGTCTCGTCATGGAGACGGAGCGGACGAACCTGAACCCGTACAGCGATTGGGGAGGGGCCGGCTGGCAAACGTTGCCCATGAGCCCGATGATCGTCGAGCCCGGGGCGCCCGACCCTGCGGGCGGGGCGGGAGGCGTGCGCCTGCGGTCCGAGGGGAGCCAGATCGCGCCCTTCATCGTCGTGGAGGGCGGCCAGGTCGCGTCGGCCTGGGTGATGGGGACGGGCGGCGAGGCGCCGTATGCGTATTTCGGTTATGGGGATTCGTCGTTCGTGAGCGTCGACGCGGGCGCGTGGGAGCGGTACGACGTGAAGAGAGCCGCGAGTGATCAGGGGAATCTGTACATCGTCACGGATTCGATCGGGGACGCGCCGGCGATCATGGGCCCGACGGAGTTCGTCGTCTTCGGGGCGCAGGTGGAGGTCGGGACGTACCCTTCGAGCTTCATCCCCACGAATGGGGCGCCGGTGAACCGGGACGCGGATCGGCTGAACGTCGACCTGGAGGATTTCGCGCCGTCGGGTTATTTCGACGTGACGATCCGGTACGCGCCGCATTACGCGTCGAGCGAGCAGACGGTGGTGCACGACCTCGTGGCCGTGGAGGACGACAACGTGTTTCTCCGGATGAACCCGGGCGGGACGTTGACGCTGCTCGAGGTGGGATCGACGGATAGCCTGGTCATCGAGGGGCTCGAATGGTCGCGCGAGCAGGCGCTCGAGGTGCGGGCGCGATACCTGCCGAACGGGCGGGAGATCTCGATAAAGGGAGCGACGAAGGGGGACGGGTCGGTGCGGAAGATCGGGCCGGTTTCGCCGATCGGGGAGGATTCGAGGGCGTGGTTGCTCGGGGACAATGACGGGCCGCAGGAGAGCGTGGACCTGCGGTATCTGGAGATCCGATGAGCCGGGAACGTGGCCTTCCCTACTCCCGGAAGGCTCGCGTGAGCCCTCCGGAAGGTGGTGGGTGACCGCCGGGAGGCTCGCGCGAGCCTCCGGAAGGTGGTGGGTACCCGCCGGGAGGCTCGCGCGAGCCTCCGGACGGTCGGTAGGTACCCGCCGGGAGGCTCGCGTGAGCCTCCGGAAGGTGGCAGGTGCTCGCCTTTGAGATGAAGCCAACCTCCGGCGGTCGGTAGGTATCCGCCGGGAGGCTCGCGTGAGCCTCCGGGGCGTCACCGCAAATACAACCAGAGCCAGCTCCCCGCCCCGAAGAGCACGCCCGTCCCGAGGAGCACGCCGAACCCGCCGAGGAAGACCCATTGCCCGCGTCGCTTCTCCTGCACGAGCCCCCACGCGATTGCGAAGAGGTGCGAGAGGACGAACACCACGCCCGCGGGCCAGGCGACGAGGCGGACGACGAGCTGGCCCATCAACTCGGTGTCGTGCTCGATCCGCGAGAGGCGCTCGAAATGCAGGTGGATCGTGACGGGCATCGAGGCGACCGCCCACACGAAGGCGAGCGGGTAGCCGAAGAAATGGCCGACGGCGAGGCGCTCGAGGAAGAGGCGGATACGAAAACGAGGCGGGGCGGGCGCGTTCACCGGGCGGCAGGGAGCTTTCTGTAACGCGAAAAGAGGGCCGATTGGCGGTTCGCGAGGTCGACCTTCTTGCCACGAATGACGACGGCGAGCGGGCGCGAGGCGATCTCCAGCGGGTCGCCGGACCAGACCACGAGATTGGCGACCTTGCCCGGGGCGAGCGTGCCGTATTTCGCGCCGAGCCCATAAGCCTCGGCCGGCGCGCGCGTGATCGCCGCGATCGCCGCCGCGTGCGGCAATCCGGCGCGGACGGCGTTGCCGGCGACCTGGCGGAGCTTGCGCGCATTGTGGGTGTCGTTCGTGGTGATGACGACGGAGACGCCCGCGGCGTGGAGGAGCGCGGCATTGTCGTCGCGCGTGCCGAGGGTGTCGAAGCTCGTGGGCCCGGGTTCGAGGGGATTGACCATCACCGAGACCTTCGATTCCGCGAGGCGCGAGGCGACCTTCCACGCCTCGGCGCCACCCGCGATGACGGGGCGGAGGCCAAACTCCTTCGCGAGCGCGACGGCGGCGAGGATGTCGGCGGCGCGATCGACGTGGAAGACGACGGGGATCCGGCCGGCGAGGGCGAGCGTGATCGATTCGAGGTCGAGCCGGCTCGCCGCGAAGGGGCGGCTCTGGTTGCGCTCCCAGGCGGCGCGGTTTTTCTGGAACGTACGGGCGTCGTCGAAGACCTCACGCGCGAGGAGCAAGGCCGAAGCCGGGCCGCCGCGGTCACCGTCGAGGCCGCCGTCGAGGTGGACGTGGATCGCGAGCGGGCCTTGCGCGAGGGCCGCCTCGCGGGTGTCGCCGTCGAGGTCGGCCCAGGCGGATTGTCCGGAAAAAAGGCCACCCACGGGGACGACGCCGGCAGACGTGACGCCCTCGGCGCGCGTGATACCGACGACGGTGGAGGCGGGGTTGTAGCCGTCGGCGGCGCGGAAGGCGGCGCGAATGGGGTCCTTGCCGCCACGATTGTCGTGGTGCGTGCCCTCTTCGAGCGAGACCTCGACGAGGCCGACGGCCGTGAGCGCGTCGACGAAGCCAGGCGTGACGATGGCGCCCTTGGCGTCGATCGTGGGGATACCCGCAGGGACGGCGAGGCCTTTGCCGATTTTCTGGACGAGGCCATTGTCGAGGAGGATCGTGGCCTCTTCGAGGACCTCGCCCGTGCCCGTGTGGACGCGCCCGCCGACGATCGCCATCGGCGCGGCGGCGGCCGGATCCGCGGCCTTCGCGGGCGCCGGCGCGGGGCGCGGCTGCGCGAGGGCGCCCGTGGAGATCGTCAGGGCGAAGAGGGAAACGACGAGGGCATGGCGGATCACGGCGCACCTCCGGGCAAAAGGGTCGTGGGGCGGCCCGTGGGCTGGCCGAGCTCGAAATCGCTCCAGGGTGGGCGCTTTTTGCCTTTTTCGTACACGGTGGCGCCGTCGATCCAGACCTGCTCGGCCGAGGCATACACCGAGAAGGGATGGTGATCCCAGAGCACGACGTCCGCGTCCTTGCCGACCTCGAGCGTGCCGACACGTTTTTCGATGCCGAGGGCCCAGGCGGGGTTCGCGGTGAGCCAGCGAATGGCGTCCTCGTCCGTGAGGCGCATCCCGGCGCGCCGGCCGCTGGCGAGCGCCTTGCTCGCCTCCTGGTTCATGCGCTGGATGCCCTCGGGCGAGTCGGTGTGCACGATCGGAATGCCGCCCGATTCGTGGACGAGCGCGACGTTCTCGGGGATGCCGTCATACGCCTCCATCTTGAAGCCCCACCAGTCGGCCCAGGTGGAGACGGAGACGCGCTTCTGCGCGAGGATGTCGCGGATCTTGTAGGCCTCGAGCGCGTGGTGAAAGCTCTTCACCTCGAAGCCGACCTCGTCGGCGAGCGCGAGCATGGCGAGCATGTCGTCCGCGCGATAACAATGGACGTGCACGAGGACCTTGCCGCGCAGGGCGCCGATGAGCGTCTCCTTGGCCGGGTCGCGCGGGGGCGGGGCGCCGGGTTCGCTCGGCTTCGGGGGGTCGAGGGGTTTGTCCCAGCCCTTTTGCCATTCGGCGCAGGCGGCGAGGTACGGGTCGTCCGCGCATTGCGCCTGTTGTTTCTTGCGGGACAGGGCCTCGGCCTCGTGGGCGGCGCGCTTTTTCTGGTCCTCGGCGACGCGGTTCGCCTCGGCGACGCGATATCGTTGCCAGTCCTCTTCGTGTTTTTTCGCTTCGAGGAAGGCCTTGCGTTGCATGGCGAGGTTGCCCATGCGCGTGCCGGGCATGCTCTTGCGCGCCATGCCGTAGGTGCGCTTGGGGTTCTCGCCGCAGGCCATCTTGAGGCCGTCGGGCGCGCCGGGGAAATGCATCTGCCGGGGCGAGAGGGCAGGGCGGAGCTTCAAGGTGACGGCGCGGCCGCCGACGAGGTTCGCCGAGCCAGGCAAGATCTGGAGCGTGGTCACGCCGCCCGCGACCGCCCGCTCGATGGCCGGATCCTGCGGCCAGAAGCCGTCGACGGTCTGGACGTCGGGCGTGACGGGAGAGCTCGCCTCGTTGCCGTCGAGGTGCGCGACGGCGCCCGGCATGGGGTAGACGCCGAGGTGCGAGTGCGTGTCGATGATGCCCGGCGTGACGAACTTGCCCGCGGCGTCGAGGACCCGCGCGCCCTCGGGCGGCGCGAGCTCCCCCTCGGAGACCGCGGCGATCTTGCCGTCACGAAGGAGAATGCTGCCACGCGGGATCGTCTTGCCCGTGGCGAGCCAGAGCGTCGCGTTGCGAATGAGGACAGGGGGCGCCGCCGCCGCGGGCGTCTCCGTGCCCGCGGCCGTGGAGACGCCGGCCTCCCAGGGGAAGGGGACCTCGGGCGGAGGCGGATCGGCCTTCGCGGCGGTGCTCGGAGGCGCGGAGGTCGAGGAGGAGACACAAGCAGGCAGAGCGACGAGGAGCGGCGAGAGGAGCCAAAACGCGCGGCGAGGCAACATCGGCGCGGACGGTATCACACAGGGACGAACGTGCGGGGCGCACGGAATCGCGCGGCGCCGCGGGATCACGCCGCGGGGGCATTCTCCAGCGACACGGCCGGGCGGCGCGCGACGATGAGGACGTTCGAGAAGGGCGTCGAGCCCCAGGCCGGCAGGACGTCGCAGCGGAATCCGCGCGCTTCGAGGAGCTCGGTGATGCTACGCGCGGGCCGGAAACGAACACGCTCGCCGCGGTTGAAGCGCAGGGTGGTGAAGATTTTTTCCTCGAGCAAGGTGGCGAAGCTGCGGAAGCCGCGCTCGGTGTCGGCCTCGCGCACGAGGAGGCGGCCTCCCGGCTTCACGTGGTCGGCGGCGCAGCGGAGGATCGCGTCCTGCTCTTCGATCGTGAAGTAGTGCAGGAGGTCGATGAGCAGGACGGTGTCGGCGGGCGTGGCCTCGAAGCGGCGCGCGTCCTCGCGGGCGAACGTGGCCGGCGCGGGCGCGTCTCCGTCGGGCCGCGTCGCGGCGGCGCGGCGCGCGGCTTCGATCTTGGCCTCGTCCCAGTCGAGCCCGTGGGCGCGGCGGGCGCGGCCGAGCGCGAGCAGGAGGATCGGGAGCTGGCCGCGGCCCGTGCCGATGTCGAGCACGTCGCCGAGCGCGCCGTCGTGGTCGCCCTCGATGTCGGCGATGAGGCGCGCGACCGGGTCGAGCGAGAGCTTGATGCGGACGTAGTGAAAGAGGCTCTTGTCGGCCGCCGAGGGGCTGTCGGGGGCGGCGTACCGCGAGGCGACGCGCTCGGCGGCGACGATCCAGGGAGGCGCGTCGTCGGGGAGGCGATAGGGCGGCAGCGCGCCGGACGCGGGGCGGATCGCGCGCTTGGCGAGGACGAAGCCGAAGGTGAGGGCAAAGCCGGCGGCGGCGAGGGCGAGGCCAACGAGAGGAGCGCCGACGAGCATGAAGCCGGCGAAGTCGGCGAGGGCGCCGTAGCCGGCCTCGATCGGATGGTCGAGGCGGAGCCACGCGCCGGTGCGCAGGCGGGCGCCGGCCTGGATCTCCGCGGTGAGGAGGAAGGGGGCGAAGAAGGGGTTCGAGACGTTCGCCGCGGCGTACGCGAGCACGGCGTGGAGGCGGAGCTTCAGGCAGACGACGAGGACGAGCAGGAGGTGGAAGCCGAAGACGGGCAGCGCGCCGATGAACAGGCCGACGGCGACGGCGGCGCCGAGCCGCGCGGGAGAGAGGTCCTCGCCTTGGAGGTCGCGGAAGGCGCGGCGGAGTTCTTCGCGCCAGAGGGAGAAGGTGGCCAATTACGTTGGAGTTTGTGCTCCTTCGCGGGAGCGGCTCTGCTGCTTGGCCGCGCGCGCGTTGCGCTGGGCCTCGACGAGGCGAAGGTACATCTTCGCGCTCTTGTTGTCCGGGTCGACCGAGAGCGCCGAGCGGAAGCAGGCGACGGCCTGATCGGCGCTGCCGAGCGCGAGCATGGTGAGGCCGAGCAGGACGTGGGCCGGCGCGTACTTCGGGTTCGCCTCGATGGCCGCGGTGTAACACTCGCGGGCGAGGGCGTGGTTGCCCTGGTCGCGGTAGAGGGTGCCGAGGCGCGTCTGGAGGTCCGGGAAACGCGGGCAGAGGTCGACGGCGCGGCGCAGCTCGGCGATGGCGTCGCGCGGGCTGCCGGCGTCGAGGTAGGCCTGCGCCAGGTCCGCGTGCATGTTGGCGATTTTGCCCCGCACGAAGGGATCGTTCGTGGTGCCCGTGTTCTCCGACTGGATGCGGCGATAGACCTCGCGCGCCGACTCGTAGTCGCCGAGGTCGGCGTGGGTGACCGCGAGGTTCATGAGGGCCTCGGTGTAAGCCGGGTTGATCCGCGCGGCGTTCGCGAAGTGGAAACGCGCGCCCACGAGATCCCCGCGATCGTGGAGGATCACGCCCAGCATGTCGTGCACGTCGGCGAGCTCGCCATGGAGCGCGAGCGCTTGTCTCAGGGCGGGCTCGGCGCGGTCGTAATCCCGTCGTTGGTAGTGCTCGCGCGCGACGCGGAGCAGATCCTTGAGGCGCTCATCCATGCGCCGAAGCTTACGTCGGCCGAGCCAACTCGGCGACGCACCCCGGCGAAAAAAGCCTACGTTTTCCAACACTTCGACCGAGGCGGATGGGATCGCCCCGGCATGCACGTAGCGGTTGCCGCCTCCGTCTGCTCGGGGTACGTGCATCCCGTGGCGGACGTCCCGGAGCCGATCATCCCCGTCGAGGAGCGCTCCCGAGCGCCCGAGCTCGACGACCTGCACGACGCGTCGCCCGAGCCGGGAGGGAGCGTCACGGACGCTTCGAGATCGCGGCTGGTCGTGCCGCTGCGAAGGCGCGAGGCCGAGGGCCCGCCGGCCGCGCCACGAGGCCCGCTCTCGGGGCTCGGGGGCAGCGCAGGGGCGCCGCTCTCGTCGGGGCTCGAAGGCCCCGCGGCCCGGCCTTTACCGCCCCGCGCGCATGCAGGCGTGCACCTCACGCCGCGCATGACGGCGATCTTCGGCAGCCTGTTCGGCCTCGCGACGGTGACGTCGATCATCGCGCTCTTGATCCAGGTGGTGCCGCCGCGCAACGAGCGCGCGCTCATCGCGGGCGCCGCGCTCTCGAACCAGGCCTCGACGCCGGAGAACACGGACGCGGCGAAGGCGCAGCCGCAGAAGCGCAAGCGCGAGCCGATCCCGGGGCCGTGGCGGCTGTCGGAGCTCGCGAAGGATCCGTCGGTGCAGATCCTGTCGGGGACGATCGATCGGCAGAGCTTCGTGGCAGCGCTCGCGAGCAAGGACGTCCCGAAGGCCCAGACCTACCGGATCATGAAGGCCTTCGAGGGGACGCGGAAGTTCGACAAGTGCGGCCGCAAGGACAAGTTCTTCGTGGCGCTCGACCGCGCGACGAAGAAGGTCCGCGCCTTCGAATTCGAGGTCTCGCCGCTCGAGGTCTACCAGGCGCGCGAGGACCAGACCGGCCTCCTCGTCGGCACGCGGCTCGACATGAAGGTCGCCGAGGCCGAGGTCACGGGCGCGTTTTACGTGGGCAAGGATCTCGTCGCGGCGTACCAGTTCGGCGGCCTCGAAGACGGGATCATCGACACGATCGACGACGCGCTCGGCGGGCGCATCTCGTCGGAGGCGTTCGAGGAGGGCTCCACCGTGCGGGTGATCGCGGTGGAGGAGACCGCGCTCGGGCTCTTCGCGCGGTACAAGAAGATCGTCGCGCTCGAGTACAGGCCGGCCGATCCCGCGGAGAAGCCGATCCGCGTCTACGCCTTCCACGGCCAGGAGGCGCGTGGTTACTGGGACGATCGCGGCAAGCAGCCGTACTCGGGAGGCTGGCGCATGCCGTGCCCGGGCGCGCCGGTGACGTCGCACTTCAACCCGAAGCGGAAGCACCCCGTGCTGAAGAAGGTGATGCCGCACAACGGCACGGACTTCGGCGCGCCGATGGGGACGCCGGTGTACTCGGCCTACAAAGGCACGGTCGACTGGGTGGGGCCCGCGGGTCCGAGCGGGAACCTGGTGACGATCATGCACCCGAACGGCATCCAGACGGGCTACGCGCACCTCTCGCGTTTCGCGCCGAGCATCAAGATCGGCATGAAGATCGGCGTGCACCAGCTCGTGGGTTACGTCGGCTCGACGGGCCGATCGACGGGCCCGCACCTGCACTTCAGCGCGAAGAAGGACGGCAAGTTCTTCGACGCCTTGACGCTGCAGATGGACGGCGAGCGTGTGCTGCCGCCGATGGATCGCGCCGCGTTCCTGGAGGCGAAGGCCGAGCTCGATCGGCGCCTCGACGCGATCCCGCTCCCCGAGCCTCCGCCCGAGAAGCCCGCGCCTGCGCCCGTGGCCGCGCCCTCGCCGGCGGCGAGCGCCGCGCCTGCGGCAGAAGGGGCGCCCGAGGCTCCGCAAGCGCCGCAGCCGGCCGGGGATCCGGCGGCGATCCAGCCGTCGGGCTCCGTCGAGGCGACGGGCGACGACGATGATGAAGGCGGCGGCATCCCGATCCCCGCGCCGCTCTTGAAGGACCTGCCCATGGGGCCGTCGTCGGCGACGCCGATCGCGGGCCCCGGGAAGAAGGCTCCGTCCGCGCCCGCGCCCGAGGCGCCCCCGGATGATCCGGACGAGGACGCCGAGGCGCATTGAGCAGGCCGCGGGGGATCGTTTGAACAGCAAGGAATCGGCGAAGCCAGTGCAGATCGCGCGGGCGGGTGAGTGTCTCCTCGAGGTGGAGGAGCCCGACCTCGTGATCTACCGCCTCGGTGGGGTCGTGGACGGGGCACAGCTCCGGGCGCTACGCGCGGCCGAGGGGCAGTGGAACGCGGGCAAACCCTACCTGCTCGTCCTCATCGACATCTCTCGACAGAAGGGCTCGACCATGGACGCGCGCAAGGCGTCCACGGAGCCCGCGCAGGGGACGCCGTTCCGGGCGCTCGCCGTGTGTGGCGGCAGCCGGTACGCGCGGGTGCTCACGGACCTCGTCATGCGCGCGATACGCGCGATCACCCGGACCGAGTTGAGGCTCGGGTACTTCGACGACGAGACGAGCGGTCGGGCCTGGCTCGACGGGCAGCGCGCGGAGCTCGAAGCGAAGGCGCGCTGATCGGGCGGGGGACAAAACACCAAAAGCCCCTGTCCTTCCCGTGAAGGCGGAGAGGGGCTTCTGGAGATCGAGCTTGGAGCGATCAGCGCTTCGAGTACTGGAAGCGCTTGCGGGCGCCCGGCTGACCGTACTTCTTGCGCTCCTTCTTGCGCGCGTCGCGCGTCAAGAAGCCCGCGCGCTTCAGCGAAGCGCGGCGCTCGGGGTCGGCGAGGCAGAGGGCGCGCGCGATGCCGTGGCGCATGGCCTCGGCCTGGGCGCTGTGTCCGCCGCCGGCCACCGTGGCCTGCACGTCGTACTGGTCGACGAGCTCGAGGAGCTCGAGCGACTGGCGCATGATCATCTGGTTGGTCTCGCGCACGAAGTAGTCGTTCGCGCCGCGAGCGTTCACCGAGATCTTGCCGGAGCCCGGCGAGATCCACACGCGCGCGACGGCCGTCTTGCGCTTACCGGTTGCGTAGATGCGATTGTTCTCGGGCATGGATCGGCCTCAGTTCACGCAAGGGGCTGCGGCTTCTGCGCCGCATGGGGATGATCCGGTCCGGCGTACACCTTGAGCTTCGTGATGAGCTCGCGACCGAGGATGTTCTTCGGGAGCATGCCCTTGACCGCCTTGACGATCGGCAGCTCGGGCTTGCGCTCGAGCAGGTGACCGTACGCCTCGGTCCGGAAACCTCCCGGTTCACCGCTGTGCCGGACGTACTGCTTCTGCTCCAGCTTGCGCCCCGTGAGCACCACCTTCTGGGCGTTCACGATGATCACGAAATCCCCCGTATCGACGTGGGGCGTGAACGTGGGCTTGTTCTTGCCACGCAGGATGGTCGCGACTTGCGAGGCGAGGCGGCCGAGGGTCTTACCCTCCGCATCGATCACCCACCACTTACGATCTGCGTGCGCTTGCGCAGGCTTGGCGCTGTACGACTTGGGGACAGGATTCATCGCTCGGACTCCGAGGGACACCGGCTTGCTGAAAGGGGCGCAACTTCTACAGGCGCAGTCGCGGTCTGTCAAGGATCGACGAGGTCAAAACCGCATCGGATCGTTCGTGATCCACCCGTCCTCACGTGGGCGGCCCACCTCTCGCGTGTGTAAAAGGGGCCGCGTCGTCGCGCAAGCCGCCCTCAAACGACCGCGGGACCCACAAAGCAGGAAAGGGCCTGCCCGGTGGCAGACCCTTTCTGTTTCAGCTTCGGCGGAGAGGGAGGGATTCGAACCCTCGGTACGTTTCCGTACACACGATTTCCAGTCGTGCACCTTCGACCACTCGGTCACCTCTCCAGGCGCTTTCATGGAAGCGCGCCGAGGGCTGGGAGCCGTCGACGCGCTTTCATGGTCACGCTGGTCTGTGCGGAGAGAGCGGGATTCGAACCCGCGGTACCCGTGAGGGTACACCTGATTTCGAATCAGGCACCTTCGGCCTCTCGGTCACCTCTCCGCGGCGGAAGATGGCAAAAGGCGGCCGGCTGGTCAAGCTTCGTCCGTCCTTGCCAACGAAGAAATAACCAGCGTAAGGCTCGGACCATGATCCCGCTGCTCGGAGAGCGCCGGTCGGCCCGCCCGTTGGGCCTGGCCGCGCTGCTCGTGTCGCTCCTCGGCGCCGAGGAGGCGCGCGCCCAGACCACCCCCGCCCCTGCTCCCGAGGCGTCCGCGCCGCCGACGGCCGGTCCGCCGAAGAAGCCGCGGCAAACGGGCTTCGACCTCTCGGCCTCCGCCGGCGCCGCCATCCGCCTCGGCGATGCGCCGCTCTTCCCGGTCGCGCAGCGCGGCGGGACCACGTTCGGCTTCGGGCTCGCGTACCTCCTGCACCCCGTCTGGATCGGGCTCTCGTACGAGCACACGAACCTCGGACGCGAGGAGAGCGGCGTCATGCCCTACGGCGCCGTTCACATCGCTCGCTCGACCGACACCGTGTGGGCCTCTCTCCGCGTCCGCCTCTCCGGCCTCGAGCCCATCGTGCCGTTCTTCGGCGCAGCGCTCGGCGCCGTCTGGCAAGGCGCGCACGCCGATGGCGTGTTCCTCCTCGACGGCGGCCTCCGCGGCGGGCAGGTGTTCTCCTGCTCCGCGACGGACAGCTTGAACCTCGCCATGCGTGTCTCCGCGGGCGCCGAGATCCCGCTCGGCAAGACCGTTTCCTTCACAGGTGAAGGATCGTTCGACGCCTACCGGCTCTCGAGCGAGGTCATCGACGGCTGCGCGCCCGGCGCGGGCACGACGAACGCGCTCACCTTCCGCGTGGGCCTGCTCTATCGCTTCGATCTCAGCGAGGGCCGCGACAAGCCGCTGCGGCCCACGAGCGCGCGTCACGTCCGGTAGTTCGGCGCTTCTTCCGTGATGATCACGTCGTGCACGTGGCTCTCGCGTAGCCCCTGCGAGGTGATCCGCACGAAGCGCGCCTTCTGCCGCAGCTCGGCCACCGTCGCGCAGCCCGTGTAGCCCATGCCCGAGCGCAGGCCGCCCACGAGCTGGTGCACGATCGATCGCAACGAGCCGCGGTACGGCACGCGGCCCTCGATGCCCTCGGGCACGAGCTTCTCGTCCGCGGCGCCGGCCTGCCCGTACCGATCCTTCGAGCCCTTGCGCATCGCGCCGAGCGAGCCCATGCCGCGGTACACCTTGTAGCTGCGGCCCTGGTAGAGCACGAGGTCGCCGGGCGCCTCGTCCGTGCCCGCGAAGAGCGAGCCCACCATCACGCTCCACGCGCCCGCGGCGAGCGCCTTCGTCACGTCGCCCGAGTACTTGATGCCGCCGTCGGCGATGATCGGGATGCCGTGCCGATCCGCCACACGCGCGCAGTCGGACACGGCCGTGATCTGCGGGACGCCCACGCCCGCGACGATGCGCGTCGTGCAGATGCTGCCCGGCCCGATGCCGACCTTCACCGCGTCGGCGCCCGCGTCGACGAGCGCCTCCACCGCCTCGGGCGTGGCCACGTTGCCGCCGACCACGTCGATGTGCGGGAAGCGGTTCTTCACGCGCCTCACCGTGTCGAGCACGCCCTTCGAGTGCCCGTGCGCCGTGTCCACGACGAGCACGTCCACGTTCGCGGCCACGAGCGCCTCGGCGCGCTCGTCCGCGTCCGGCCCCGGCCCGAGCGCGGCGCCGACGCGCAGGCGGCCGGCCTCGTCCTTGTTCGCGTCGGGGTTTCGATCGGCCTGCAGCAGGTCCTTGATCGTGATGAGGCCGATGAGCTTGCCGTGCTCCACGACGAGCAGCTTCTCGATGCGGTGCGCGTGCAGCAGCTCCTTCGCGCGGTCGTTCGAGACGCCCGGCGGCACCGTCACGAGCTCGCGGGTCATGAGCGCGCTGACGGGCTGATCGAGGTTCTTCTCGAAGCGGATGTCGCGCGCCGTCAGGATGCCGACGGGCGAGCCGCCTTCGACGACGGGCACGCCGCTGATGTCGTGCTCGTTCATCACGGCGAGCGCGTCGCGCAGCGACTCGTCGGGGCGCACGGTCACGGGTGAGGTGATCATGCCGCTCTCGGCGCGCTTCACGCGCTCGACCTCGCGGGCTTGTTGCGCGACCGTGAGGTTCTTGTGGATGATGCCGAGGCCTCCGGCGCGCGCCATGGCGATCGCGGAGCGCCCCTCGGTGACCGAGTCCATCGCCGCGCTGACGAGCGGGATGTTGAGCGGGATGCGCCGGCTGAAGCGCGCCCGCACGTCCACCTGGTTCGGCAGCACCTCGCTGTAGGCCGGCACCAGCAGGACGTCGTCGAAGGTCAGGCATTCGCGGAGCTTGTCGTCGAGCATCACCTTCCTCGCGGCAGGCGGCGGGTCTAGCGCGGGCCCGCCGGGGACGCCACGGATCCAGGGCATCGTCGTGTCAATGCCCACGGCCCGAACTTGAACATGCGGAAAATTTCAGGAGAGGAGCCGGGCGGCGCGGCGCGGCTATTGAAAGCGTTTCGCCGCGCGCTTAGAAGAAAGATCCCTTGGCGGAACCGGATGCAGGGCTCCTCGCCCCGGGCAAGATCTTCCACGGCCATTACGAGGTCGTGCGTTGCGTCAGCACGGGCGCCATGGGCGCGGTCTACGAGGTCATCGACCAGAAGACCCACCGCCGCCGCGCGCTCAAGGTGATGCTCCCGGGCCTCGTCGGCAGCGCCGAGATGCGCGAGCGCTTCAAGCTCGAGGCGACCATCACCGCCGACATCGTCAGCGAGCACATCGTCGAGACCTTCGACGCCGACGTCGACGCCGCGACCGGCGCGCCCTTCCTCGTGATGGAGCTGCTCCGCGGCGACGACCTCGCGAACGTGCTCGGCGACCGCGGAAAACTCACGCCGCCCGAGATCGTCCTCATCCTCTCGCAGGCCGCGCGCGCCCTCGACAAGACGCACGCCGCGGGCATCGTCCACCGCGACCTCAAGCCCGAGAACATCTTCATCACGTACCGCGACGACGGCACGCCCCGCATCAAGCTGCTCGATTTCGGCATCGCGAAGGTGCTCGCCTCCGGCCAGCACGCGGGCATGAAGCAGCAGACGAT